>DASSCW010000121.1:0-8008 GCA_035697465.1 Candidatus Limnocylindria bacterium
GATTGATCGGCTCGTCCGCGACCTTGCCATCTTCGGCGCCGGCTTTGGGCTGACCGTGTCGCCTCGCGCGACGGCGGCCGTCGAGGCGGCCGGCGCCTCAGCCTACGGGGTGGCCAGCGCGATGCTCCAGATCACGCGCACCCTGGGGATGAGCATCGGACTGGCGTTGCTGACCAGCATCGGCCAGAACCGGATCGACGAGCTGACGGCCCTCATCGAGGACCCAGTCCGGCGCGACGCACTCGTGCGCGAGCTGAACCGTCCCGAGTTCGTGGGCGTCGATCCGCGTGCCAGCCTGCAGCTCGTCGAGCTGTTGGAGACCTGGTCGCGCACCGAGGCGGCCGATGTGCTGCGCCTCATCTTCACGATCGCGCTCGGCGTGGCGCTGGTGACCGTGTTGCCGGCGCTGCTGGTTGGTGCGCGGAGGCGGACTTAGCCGCCGACCGGCTTGGCGACGATGACGAGCTCCCCGTAGTTGCGGTTGTAGCCCTGGCTCGTCTGCAGGGTGAGCCGCTCGTGGTCGGTGGGCTGTGTCCAGGCCGCTCCCTCCTCGCAACCTGGGCGTGCGTAGCGCAGCGCGAGGGGCGGGTTTGGATGCGGATCAGCACGGTCATCCGGGCAGGGGACGTTCGGGTGGACCTCGGTCACGACGTAGCGCAGGACCGCGCCGTCGGACATCAGCACCTTGATGCGCGCGCCGAGCTGCACGTTCCAGAGCGGCTTGAAGAGGTGCGAGACCGCGTGCGCGAAGATGTACGAGTTCGTGCCGCGCCCGGGCTGCGAGCTGTTGCGCAGGATGAACGCCGCGTCGTCCGGCGGCGAGTCGTCGGTGGCCGGATCCGTCGACTTCTCCACGCGCACGTTGATGCCCACCGCCTCGATCTGCAGCTGCACAGCGAGCCAGTTGTTGGGGATCGGTGTGGGGCTGGGCGTCGGCTCCAGCGACTGCGACTCCTCCGCGCTGGCGGATTCACCTGGCGAGGGGGTGGCCACGGGCGTCGCGGTGGGGTCGACAATCGGCGGCAGGCTGGGGACGGAGCCTGACGGCCCGTCGAGATCAAGCTGGCCCACGATAATCAAGGCAGCGCCGGTCACCGCCAGCAGAAGCGGCAGCAGCATTCCTGACCACGAGCGACGCATGACGCGGCCGAGTCTAGCAATCCGCACTCAGGACCTTCCATGACCGATGCCTCCTCGCACCACCCTGACCATCCGCTGGCACTCGCCCGAGCCGCGCTCGCATCCGCGCCGTCTGGGCTGGTGACCGACCTGGACGGCACGCTGGCGCCGATCGTGGCCGACCCGTTCGCCGCGCGGCCGCTGCCGGAGGCGGTGGCGGCGCTCAGCGCCCTCGCTGCCCGGCTGGCGGTGGTGGCGGTCGTCACCGGGCGGCGTGCGAGCGAGGCGCGGCAGATGCTCGGGACCGACCGCCTGCCTGTGTTCGGCAACCATGGTCTCGAGTGGCTCGATGCCGGAGCCCTGGAGGCCAGCACGCTGGATCGGCTGGCGTGGGCGGTCCCGGCCGTCGCACGGGTCAGCGCGAGGGTCCCGTCGATGCCGGGTGTCTGGGTCGAGCAGAAAGGGCTCTCGACGACCTTCCACTACCGCAATGCGGCCGATCGTGAGGCGTCCCGGGACCGATTGCTGGAGGAGATCGGCGAGGTGGAGGCTGAGGGGTTGGTCGTGCGGCCCGGGCGGATGTCATTGGAGCTGCGCCCCGCCGGCGCGGGCAACAAGGGCACCGCGATCGACGAGCTGGTGGCGCGGCACGCGCTGCGTGGGCTGGTCGTGCTGGGCGACGACGTCACCGACCTGGACATGTTCCGCGCCGCGTCGGCCGCCCGCGCGGCCGGCCGCCTCAACGCCGCCATCTTCGCGGTCGGCGGCGCCGGGGAGGTGCCGGCGGCGGTCGGTGCCGCGGCCGATGCGGTGCTGCCGGATCCGACGGGCGCCGCACGCCTGCTGGCCGACCTGGCGTCCGACGCGCGTTAGATCGGGCATCTCTTCACCGGAAGGCCCGGTCAGGTGTCACATCGCGCATTTATCGCGCAGTGCTGAGCACGAAGCGACGAGAATTTCGCCGTCCACGCTCACAATTGCCCGATAGATCGGCGGAATCGCACCTGAATCGGGCTCCGCGTGAATTCTTGCCCGGTCTATCGGGTAATTGAATGCGCTAGCGCTTGCCCGCCTTCCCGCGGCGCGCGCCAAACCGCGCCAGGTCTTCCAGCTGGCCGCGCAGCCACCATCCGATGTCCTCGCGCTCCACGCCGGCGCGCAGCTCAGCCAAGCGGCTGGCTCGTTCCTCGGCGGGCATGGCCAGCCCGACTGCCAGAGCCTCGGCCGTGCCGGCAACGTCGGCGGGCGCGACCGGAAGGACGCCGCCGGCCATCTGGTCATAGGCGCCCGCCGTCTCCGACAGGACCAGGACGGCGTCGTTCTCACTGACCACCGCCGCCTCCTTGGCGACGAGATTCATGCCGTCAACCAGTGGATTGACCAGCACCACGTCCGCGATGGAGAGGCCGGCGATCGCCTGCGGGTAGTCGTTCTCGTAGAACAGCTGGACCGGCCGGTAACCCGCCCGCCCGAAGCGGGCGTTGATGCGATCGACCGCTGCCTGCACCTGGCGGCCGTAGTCGCCGTACTCGCGCAGGCCGGTACGCGACGGGACCAGGAAGGCCAGGAACGTGACGCGACCGCGGAGGCGCGGGTAGCGCTGCAGCAGCGCGTCGAAGGCGGCGAACCCGCGAAGGATGTTCTTCGACGGTTCCAGCCGGTCGACCCGCACGATGATCTTCTCGCGCGCCCCGCCCCGCAGCTGGTCGGCGCGCCGGCGGGCGCGCACGGAGGCCGCCACCCGCCGCGTCGCATCGACGTCGATGCTGATCGGGTAGTGGCGCACGTGCGCAACATGTCCATCGTCGAGCAGCACGCGCCGCCCCCGGTGATCGATCCGCGCACCTGGCAGGAACGACTCGGCCGAGCGCAGGAAATTGTGGGCATAGCGCTCCGTCTGGAAGCCGACCACGTCGCTGGCGGCGAGCCCGCGCACGATCGCCGTCCGGATCGAGGGCGTGATCGTCTGCCACAGCGAAGAGGGAGGCCACGGGATGTGGGTGAAGTGACTCAGAAGGGCTTTCGGCCGCTGGCGGCGGATGGCGGCCGGGGCCAGGTAGAGGTGATAGTCGTGGAGCATGACCCGCGGCTCGGGGTCGCGCCCCACCTCGCGCAGCACTCCCGCGGCGAACGCCTCGTTGACCGGGACATAGCCCATTTCCCATGCCCGCATCGTCCCGGCGTCGATCATCGGACGCGAGGGAAGGTCCCACATCTGGTGCTGCAGGAACCAGAGCAGCGGGTTGGCGATGACGCTGTACGCGGCGTCGTAGCTGCCACGCTCGATGGGCGTGAAGCGCAGCCGCATCTCGCCCTCCAGCGCGCGGTCGATGAGCGCGGGCTTGGCGATTCCGCGCCGATCGCCCTCCGACATCGGCGCAGCCAGCCAGGTCACCGGCACGTGACGGCCGACCTGCGAGAGTGCCGTCACCAGGCCACCGCTGCCGCGTCGCGCGCGAAGCGCGCCATCGGGCTGGACCGCGAAGCTGACCGGGCCGCGATTGGTGACGATCAGCAGCCGGCGGTCGCCGAGCAGCCTGCGCGCGGCACCGGCCAGCAGCCGCTCCGCACGCTGCTGCAGCGCCATCGGCCCTAGAAGAGCGCCGCGGCAGAGTCCCGAAGCAGGGTCAGGATGGGCTCCGGAAAGATGCCGAGCAGCATGACGCCGGCGACGGAGAGCGCCAGCGCCGCGGTGCCGAACGGATGACGGTCGACCGGCGCCGGGTCCTCCTCGCCGTCGCGCATGTACATGTAAACGATCACCCGCAGGTAGTAGAACGCCGCCAGGGCCGCGTTCAGGGCGACCAGCACCGCCAGCCAGCCGAGCCCGGCATCGACCGAGGCCAGCAGCACGTACAGCTTCGCGAAGAAGCCGACCGTGGGCGGGATGCCGGTCAGGGACAGCATCAGCACCGCCATCGCGGCCGCCAGAGCGGGAGCGCGCGAGGCAAGCCCGGCAAAGCTGGCCAGGCCGCCGTACCGCTGTGGGTCGCGCTGCAGCATGCCCACCACCGCGAAGGCGGCGATGTTCATCACGCCGTAGCCGAGGACGTAGAAGAGGACCGCCTCGATCGCCTCCTGCTGGATCGCCGGCGTCGTGGCGGCCGCGAACGCCGCCAGGCCGGCCAGGATGTAGCCGGTGTGCGCGATGCTCGAGTAGGCAAGCATCCGCTTCACGTTGCTCTGGGTCAGCGCCACCAGGTTGCCGACGGTCATGGTCAGCACCGCAAGCATCGCCATCACGATCAGCCAGTCGCCGCGCTGCGGCCCCAGGCCCTCGGCGAAGAGCCGCACCAGCAGGGCGAAGGCGCCCAGCTTGGGCCCGACCGAGAGGAACCCTGTGATCGGCGTAGGGGCGCCCTGGTAGGCATCTGGTGTCCAGTAGTGGAACGGCACGGCGGCCGCCTTGAAGGTGGCGCCCACCGTCAACATGCCGATCGCCACCAGCACCGCCGGCCCGGCCGTACCCAGCTCTCCCAGGGCGGGACCGATCTCGGCGATCCGGGTGGTGCCGGTCAGGCCGTAGGTCCAGCTGATGCCGAACAGCAGGATCGCCGAGGCAAAGCTGCCGAGCAGGAAATACTTCAGCCCGCCCTCGTTGCTGTAGCGGTCGGTCTTGTGGAAGCCGGTCAGCAGGTAGGCCGGCATCACCATCAGCTCCAGGCCAAGGAAGAGGGTGATCAGGTCCGAGCTGCTCGCCAGGACGAACATGCCGGTCAGGCTGAAGAGCAGGATCGCGTTGAACTCACCCAGCGGCAGGCGCCGGCTGACGAGATAGGACGGGGCGAACAGTGCCGTCAGCAGGCCGATCACCAGCGTCGCGCCCTTGAAGAAGGTCGACAGCGGATCGACGACGTAGAAGCCGCCGAAAACGTGGTCGTCGACAGCCCAGACCTGGACGCAGCCGATCCCGGTCAACAGCAGGCCCAGGATCGTGATCGGGGTCAACACCCACTTCGCCGAGCGCGGAATGAAGAGGTCGGTGACGATCACGATCAGCGCGGTGCTGACCAGGAGCAGCTCCGGGAGGAGCGTGAACAGGTCGTTCAGCGGGTCGTTCATGGCCGATGCGCTCCGCTCACCACGGCAGTGAGAGAGAGGTGAGGCCGGTTGACGGCGCGATGAGCTCCAGGATGCGGTCGACCGGGGCCTCGGTCAGGTTGAGCACCGGGCCGGGCAGGACGCCCAGCAGCACCACCAGCACGATCAGGGGCGCCAGCGACAGCCACTCGGTGCGAGACATGTCGCTCAGCGAAGGCCACCAGCGCCGCATCCAGCCGGATGGCACCGTGAAGAAGACGCGCTGAAACATCCACAGCATGTAGACCGCGCTGAAGATGACGACCAGCATGGTGGCCGCCGCGACCCAGCCGTTGTACTGGAACGCCCCCAGCACAACCAGGAACTCGCCGACGAAGCCGGACAGGCCGGGCAGGCCGATGCTGGCGAAGGTGAACAGGCCGAACATGGCCGCGTAGCGCGGCAGGCGGGCGTTGAGCCCGCCCATGTGCGCGATCAATCGGTCGTGGGTGCGTTCGTAGATCACGCCCACCAGCAGGAACAACGCCCCGGTCGTGATGCCGTGACTGATCATCTGGAAGACGGCGCCCTGCAGTCCCTGCACGTTGAAGACGAAGGCGCCAAGCATCACGAAGCCCATGTGCGAGACGCTGGAGTAGGCGATCAGCTTCTTCAGGTCCGGCTGCACCATGCTCACCAATGCGCCGTAGAGGACCGCGATCACCGCCAGGGTGATGACGATCGGCGCGAACTCGACCGCCGCGTCGGGCAGGAGCGGCAGGCTGAAGCGCAGGAAGCCGTAGCCGCCGAGCTTCAGCAGCACGCCGGCCAGGATGATTGAACCGGCGGTGGGGGCCTCGACGTGGGCATCGGGCAGCCACGTGTGCAGCGGCCACATCGGCACCTTGATGGCAAAGGCCAGGAAGAAGGCGACGAAGGCCAGCGCCTGGAGGCCGTCGGTGAATGGGTAGCCGCGCAGCTGCTCGTAGGCGAAGGTGAACTCGTTGCCGCCGGACCCGTGCGCGATCGCCACCGCCAGGATGGCGACCAGCATCAGCAGCGAGCCGACGAGCGTGTAGATCACGAACTTGACGGTCGCGTAGATCCGTCGCGGACCACCCCAGATCCCGATGAGCAGGTACATGGGGATCAGGCTGAGCTCCCAGAAGACGTAGAAGAGGAAGAGGTCAAGGCTGACGAACACGCCCAGCATGCCCACCATCAGCAGCAGCATGGTCGCGTAGTACTCCTTGACCCGCGTCTTGATCTTGTCCCAGGAGTAGAGGATCGAGACCACGCTGAGGACGGTCGTCAGGATGACCAGGACCACCGAAAGGCCGTCGACGCCGAGCCGGTAGCCCATCCCGAAGGCCGGGATCCACTGGAGATCCTCGCGGTACTGGAACTCTGCGCCGCCGGGCTCGTAGCCGATCAGCAGCAGGCTGAAGGCCAGGCTTGCCAGGGACGCAAGGAGCGCGATCCAGCGGATGGCCCGATGCCGGTCGCCGGGCACCAGCAGCAGCGCCGCGACGCCGATCACCGGCGTGAAGACCACCAGGCTGAGGACCGGGATCTCCCGGGCGAACTCGATCACGGGCGGATCACCAGGTAGGCGACCAGCACTAGCACCAGGCCGGTGGCGATGCCAAGCCCATAGTTCTGGGTGCGCCCGGTCTGGAACGAGCGCAGCGCGGTGCCGAAGCGCTGCGAGACCCAGCCGGCGCCATTGACGGCGCCGTCGATCACCTTTGCGTCGAACCACCACAGCCCGTTCGCGAGCAGCACGCCGGCGCGCGCGAAGACGAGCTGGTAGAGATCATCGAAGTAGTACTTGTTCAGGCTGGCGGCATACATGCCCGGTCCCAGGCCCAGCGGCACCCGCTCGACGAACTGGCGTGGCGCCTCCGGCTGGCGGACATACCAGCGGTGGGCGAGCCAGATGCCGGCGGCTCCGACCGCGGCACCCACCAGCAGCAGCAGGCCGCCGATCCCGAGCAGCTCGAAGCCGTGATGCTCACCGGCGGCGATGGAGCCAGGCAGGACTCCGGCGTGCAGCTCCTCCGCGTGCGCGAAGACCTCCTCCAGCCAGCCATGGATCAGCCCGCCCTCCGGCGGGATGCCGAGCAGCAGGCCGGCCAGGATGGTCGGCACGGCGAGGATGACGAGCGGCGCGACCATTGAGGGCGCCGACTCACGCACGTGGTGCCCAGCGTCCGCCGGCCCGCGCCACGTCCCGTGGAAGGTCATGTAGATCATGCGGAACGTGTAGAAGGCCGTCATGAAGGCGACCACCACGCCGATCACGTAGAACAGGTAGTAGCCGCGGTTGAAGGCCTCGGCCAGGATCTCGTCCTTGCTGAAGAAGCCGGCGAAGATCGGGATGCCGGCAAGCGCCAGCGAGCCGATCACCATCGTCGCGTACGTCCACTTCATCCGGTCGCGCAGCCCGCCCAGGAAGCGCATGTCCTGCTCCCCGGATGCCCCGTGGATCACCGAGCCGGAGCCCATGAACAGCAGCCCCTTGAAGAAGCCGTGGCTGACGAGGTGGAAGATCGCCGCCACCCACGCCCCGATGCCCAGCGCAAAGAACATGTAGGCGAGCTGGCTCATGGTCGAGTAGGCCAGCACCTTCTTGATGTCGTTCTGGGTCAACGCGATGGCCGCGGCCAGGATGGCGGTGAAGACGCCGATGCCGGCGACCACCCACATCGCGGTCGGGCTCTCGGCGAAGATCGGGTTGGCGCGGGCCACCATATAGACGCCGGCGTTGACCATGGTGGCGGCGTGGATCAGCGCACTGACCGGAGTGGGTCCCTCCATCGCGTCCGGCAGCCAGACATGCAGCGGGAACTGGGCGCTCTTGCCGACG
>DASSCW010000122.1:0-4487 GCA_035697465.1 Candidatus Limnocylindria bacterium
CCAGCGCTCAGCGATCGTTTGAGCAGGGCATCGATCAGCTCAGTGACCCGACCTTATCGAAAAGGACAGCGACGCTTGGAGGGCGGCCGCAAGACTGAGGATACGGAGGGCTAGAGCAGTTTCACGTTAGATAGCTCCACAACCGCAGCGGCCGAATGCCGGACGGGCGTCCCGACGGCGGCCATAGTGGCCGCATCCCCAACGCAGGCGCCGTTATTGCCAAACAGCAAGTGTTGATTCTGCCTAACGCGAACATGCTCTAGCTATTTCAAACGCTTAAGGTCCCTGCCAATGCCGGGCGCAGAAATCCGACGCCATTCGGTGCGCGCCCTCTATGCTACCCCATTAGGCAGACGACCACGCCGGTGCCGGTCGAGGGTGGCGTTGAGGGTGGCGCACTGCCCATGAGGGCAGGCACCTCGTTCCATGGGCGCAGGAACCCGAACGGATCGGCGTTCCACGGGCGGATCATGGCCGGGATCCAGGACGCGGCGAAGTACGCGATCAGGGCGATGTCGCCATTGAAGTCCTGGTTGGTCGAAAAGCCCCAGCCCCAGCGTCGACGCATTCACCAGGGCGCCCCCACCAGCGACGATCCATCCAAGGGGCGGCAGGCTATCGCCTGAGCGGCGGCGCTGGCGCGATTTTCTCTTTTTGTCATCCTAGTCTGGAGCATCGAGGGACACATGTCTTTGCAGCAGATGGACCTCTGACTCTTTGCAGCAGATGAACCTCTGACGCGTGCGGAACGGCGGTCAAGGCGAGGGGGCTGGCATGGCAATCCAACTGACAGTGAATGGCAGAAAACACGAAGTGGACGTGGAACCCGACACGCCCCTGCTCTGGGTGCTGCGCGATACCTTGGGGCTCACCGGTACCAAGTACGGCTGCGGCATCGCGCAGTGCGGCGCGTGCACCGTGCACGTCGACGGCATGGCGATGCGCTCCTGTGTGGCGCCGGTCGGCGACTATGAGGGAAGCGAGATCACCACGATCGAGGGCGTGTCAGGCAAGACCGCCCAAGCGGTTCAGACGGCGTGGCAGCAGCTCGACGTCGTGCAGTGCGGCTACTGCCAGTCGGGACAGGTCATGACGGCGATCGCGCTCCTGTCAGAGATCGACAAGCCGAGCGATGCCGACATCGATGCCGGGCTCGCTGGCAACATTTGTCGCTGCGCCACCTATCATCGCATCCGCGCCGCCGTACACGAGGCGGCCCGGCTGATGGAGGCCTGAGCCATGTTCGCCATCAAGCGCGACCTGCCGCGGCCGAGCCGCCGGCAGTTCCTAGTCGGCGCGGCCGCCGCCGGCGCCGGCTTGACCATCGGCTTTCACGTGCCCATGGGACCCGCCTCGCGCGCGCTTGCGGCGGACACGGCCAATCCCATCAACGCCTATCTGCGGATCGGTCCGGATGGCACCGTGACCGTGCTCTCGGCGCACATGGACGGCGGCCAGGGCATCTATACGGGCGTCGCCACCCTCGTCGCCGAGGAGCTCGACGCCGACTGGTCGCAGGTCCGCGTCGAGGGCGTGGCAGGCAACCCGAAGCTCTACGGCAACCTCACGTGGGGCGGTGCGGTCCAGGGCACGGGGGGCTCATCGAGCGTCCCGAGCTCGTGGGAGCGCTACCGGCACGCCGGGGCGATCGCGCGCGCCATGCTCGTCGAGGCGGCCGCGCAGGAGTGGGGCGTGCCGGCAGGTGAAGTCCAGGTGGCGAGGGGCGTCATCAGCCATGCCTCGGGCAAGTCGGCCGGCTTCGGCGAGCTCGCCGATCGGGCTGCAGGCGTGACGCCGCGCGCTGAGGTGAAGCTCAAGGACCCGAGTGCCTGGGTCCATATCGGCAACGAGAACCTGCGCCGGCTCGACTCGGTCGCCAAGACGACGGGCGCGCAGCAGTTCCCGATCGACGTCCGGCTGCCGGGCATGTTGACGGCGGTGCTCGCGCGCCCGCCGCTGTTCGGAGCAAAAGCGAGCTCGTTCGACGCGGCTGCCGCCATGCAGATCAAGGGCGTGGTGGACGTGGTCGAGACGCCGCGCGGCGTCGCCGTGGTCGCAAGGGACACGTGGTCGGCGATCAAGGGTCGCGACGCGCTGCGCGTCGTCTGGGACGAATCGGCCGCCGAGACGCGCAGCTCGGCTGACCTGATGGCGCAGTACAAGGAGCTCGCGCGCTCCGGCAAGGTGGCGACCGCGCGCAATGAAGGTGATATCGCACGGGCGCTTTCCGGCGCCGCCCAGGTCCTCGAGGCGGCGTTCGAGTTCCCCTACCTCGCGCATGCCGCAATGGAGCCGCTCGACGCCGTCGCCCGGTTCGAGGACGGCACGCTCGAGATCTGGGCTGGCCACCAGATGCCCGATCTCTACCAGACAGTCGGCGCCCAGATCATGGGCATCGAGCCCGCGCGGGTGAAGCTCCACGTAATGACGCCGGGCGGCTTCTTCGGCCGGCGTGCCGTGCCCGACGCGGATGTCATCGTCGAGGTCGTAAGCGTGCTCAAGGCCACCGGCGCCAAGGCGCCGGTCAAGGTCCTTTGGACCCGAGAGGACGACACGAAGGGCGGCCGATACCGCCCGATGTACTATCACACGATCAAGGCGGGGCTCGACGCAGAGGGCAATCCGGTCGCCTGGCAGCACCGGATCGTCGGTCAGTCGATCCTGGCGGGCACGCCGTTCGAGAGCATGGTGGGAAAGAACAGCGTCGACCCGACCTCAGTGGAGGGCGCCTCGAATTTGCCCTATGCGGTGCCGAACATCCTGGTCGATCTCGTGACCACGGATGTCAAGGTGCCCGTGCTGTGGTGGCGCTCGGTCGGCTCGACCCATACGGCTTACTCGACCGAGGTGTTCATCGACCAGCTGGCGCAGGCCGCGGACAGAGACCCCGTCGAGTTCCGTCGGAGGCTGCTGCGCGATCACCCGCGTCACCTGGGCGTCCTGAATCTCGTCGCCGAAAAGGCCGGCTGGGACAAGCCCCTGCCGGAAGGGCGATTCCGCGGCGTCGCCGTGCATGAGTCGTTCAATACCTATGTGGCGCAGGTGGCCGAGATCTCGCTCCGGGACGACGGCGGCATCAGGGTCGAGCGGGTGGTCTGTGCCGTCGATTGCGGCATCCCGATCAACCCGGACATCATCAAGGCTCAGATGGAAGGAGGCATCGGCTTCGGCCTGGGCGCGATCCTGAAAGGCGAGATCACGCTTAACGGGGGCCGGGTCGAGCAGACCAACTTCGACACTTACCGGATGCTGACGATCGAGGAGATGCCATGGGTCGAGGTGCACATCGTGCCGTCGACCGAATCGCCGACGGGCGTCGGCGAGCCGGGCGTTCCGCCGATCGGTCCGGCGGTCGCAAACGCGGTTTATGCCGCGACTGGCAAGCAGACCCAGGTCCTGCCGTTCAGCCGGCACGACTTCCGGACCGCCTAGACAAGCGGGAGGCCCGCCACACCAACGGCGGTCTCCTGGTGCCTCTTGGACCTTACGGGCGGCCTGGAGCTCGCCAGCGCCCGGTATGCCCTTGGGGCACACGATTCACCGGAGATGCACGATGGGCAGATCAGTGACGTTGGGATCGGCCGTGGTATCGCTCACCCTCGCCGCCGCACTGTCGGCCGTGATCTCGACCACTGGCGCGCCTCAGGAGAATCAGGGCCTCCAGCCGCCGAGCGCGTTCCAAGGCATTGCGGACGAGACCGAACGGTCGCGCACGCTGTTCGAGGAGGCCGGCAAAGTTCTGACGCATCCGCGCTGCGTGAACTGTCATCCGGCCGGCGATCGCCCGTTGCAGGGCAACGACAGCCACCCGCATGTTCCGCACGTGCGCCGGGGCGACGGCGGCATGGGCGTGGCCGGGCTGCGTTGCAACACCTGTCACCAGGCGGAGAACGTCGATCACGCCGGTTTGCCTGGCCATCCGCTGTGGCACCTCGCGCCGATCGAAATGGCCTGGCACGGCCGCTCGCTCGCCGAGATCTGCGCCCAGCTCAAGGATCCCGAGCGCAACGGCGGCAAGACGTTGGCGGAGCTGCAACAGCACATGGCTGAGGACTCGCTGGTCGGGTGGGGCTGGCAGCCGGGCACGGGCCGCGAGCCAGCGCCCGGGAATCAGGCGACCTTCGGCGAGCTGATCGCGGCATGGATCGACACCGGCGCGCAGTGTCCGGACGCCTGACGGCGGCATCGGGGTTGCCACCTCTGAACCGTGTCGCTGGCAGGTAGCACGGCCATCCGGAAGGGGGGTCGCGAGCGAGGCCGCAAAGGAAATTGCCAGCCTGGTGGAGGGCTAGCTCGGCGTCGACGACGGTGCCGCGCCCCTGCTGATCCAACAGGAACTGTCGGCGCGCTCGTCGCACCATTTGACCGGGCGGCCGTGCGCGCGCGCCCCGTGCAGGATCGCGACGTATTCGGGAGTGGCCGCGGCCTTCTGCCGAACACGGCGAGCCCGGACGGTCTTGATTCAGCCGATCATGCCTGCATTCGAC
>DASSCW010000123.1:0-4299 GCA_035697465.1 Candidatus Limnocylindria bacterium
GCTCGGAAGAAGTCGACAGAAGGGTCATCGGCGTTGAGGATCGAGATCGGCACCTGCTGGAAGAGCATCGCCTTGGCGGCCCGGTAGTTCTCCCACGAGCCGTGGAACTCCAGGTGCTCGCTGGTCAGGTTGGTGAGCACACCAACGTCGAACTCCACGCCCCGCGTGCGCGCCTGTGCCAGGCCGTGGCTGGTGGCCTCCATCACCACGGCATCGTTGCCGGCCGCGACCATATCGGCCAGCAGGCCCTGCAGCTCGAGCGCCTCAGGGGTCGTGTTGTGGTTCACGTTCGGCATGCGCTCGTCGCCGATCCCGACCTCGACCGTCCCGATCAGTCCCGGGCGCCGCCCGGCTGCCTTCAGCACCGCCTCGGCCAGGAACGAAGTCGTGGTCTTGCCGTCGGTGCCGGTGACGCCGATGACGTGCAGCTTCCCGGATGGATGGTCGAACCAGGCGGCCGCGGCGTCGGCCAGTGCAGCGCGCGAACGGCCAACGATGAGCTGCGGGACGCCGACGTCCGGCAGCTCGCGTTCGGTGACCACCGCCAGCGCGCCGGCCGCGACCGCCGGGGCGACGAAATCGTGGCCGTCCACGTGGACCCCTGGGATGGCAAAGAAGACAGTCCCCGGCTGCACCGTCCGCGAGTCGTAGGCAAGGGAGAGGACCTCCCCGACCGGGATCCCGATCACCCGCTCCGGCCCGATGACATCCGTCAGCGCACCGAGCGGCATGCTGCGCGGCGGCGTCACCGGTCCTGCCGGCGGATCTTCCGCAGGAGGCCGCGCACCACCGTGCGGCCGGCCTCCGCCATCTTGCGCATCCGGTACAGGGTCGGATCGACGACCACATCCCAGGTGCCCGCCCACATGACCGGACGTCCGCCGAACCCTTTCTTGAACAGACCCACCCCGTACCACGGGTGCTCGGGCGTCGCGTGCTCCGGGGCAATGCCCCACAGGTCGTGGACGCGCACGCCGGCGTCTCGGGCGTGGCGCAGCATGGCCCACTGCAGGGCATACGAGGCGTAGCGCTTCGGCTCGCCCGGTTCCTCGCGCAGCGAGCCGGAGAACAGGTAGAAGGAACGATCGCCCTCGATCACGAGCATGCCGCTGGCCAGGAGCTGCTCGCCCAGCCTCGCCTCGAGGATGGTCGCGCGACCGGCGCTGGCGAGGCCGCGCCAGGCGGTGCGGTACCGCTGCAGCGGGGGCTTCGGGAAGCCGGCGCGCCGCTGGGTCTCCATCACCAGGGCGTGGAGGTCGTCGATCGCCCGGAGCGCACCGGCGTCGGTCACGGTCGTAACGGTGACACCCTCGCGTTCGGCGCGACGGACCGCATAGCGCGTGTCCTTGTCGAATCCGGCGAGGAGCGTTTCGTCATCAACGAGCTCGATCACGCGGGTATGGCCCACCTGCAGCGTCGATGGCTCGTGTCGCAGGCGGCGGAAGAGGGCCGCGTGGCCGCTCTCGACCTCCACCCGCGGCTCCAACTTGATGGCGATCGCCCGCTCCCGACGGGCGGCCTCGCGCAGCCCGATCACCACGGCCCGCAGGCGATCGGCGGCATGCGGATGGCCGTAGTCGAGCACCGGGCCGTGCGGGACGTACCAGAAGCTGCGCTTCAGCGGCAGCCGCCGGACCTGTGCGGCGGCAATCGCCACCAGCTCGTCGTCCTCCTCCGCCACGAACCGCCGCTGCGGCTGGCCGTCAAAGGCGGCAACATCGGCCCAGGCCCAGTCATGCAGGAAGTCGCCTGACGCCGTCGCGGCCAGGAAGTCCTGCCAGGCCGCGTGGTCGGCTTCGCGGGCAGCGCGGACCTTGATCACGCGCCCTCCGGGCGTCGGCGCCTCGACAGCAGTGAGCGCATCAGGGGTATTTCGGGCGCGCGGAGAGCGGAGGCGACCAGCAGGTAGATGGCGGCTCCAGCCGCGGTGAGGACCGCCACGACCAGCAGTCGGGTCAGGCCGCCGTCCAGCGCCGCCGGCAACCATTCACGCACCAGCGTAAGGCCGCCGAACATCAGCAACGCCGCGGCTACCGCCGCCACGGCAGAGCGTCCCATCGATTGCAGCACCTCCGCCTCCTCCACGGATTCGATTCGTCGGTGCAAGGCCACGACCAGGCCGATGACCTCCAGCAGTGAGCTGATCGAGAGGGCCAGGGCCAGGCCCTCGACCCCCATCGGGCCCACCAACCAGACCATCAGCGGCACGTTGATGGCCACCGCGATGATCGCCCACAGCACTGGCGTCCGCGTGTCCTGCATGGCGTAAAAGGCGCGGGTCAGCACGTGCACCACGATGTGCCCGACCAGGCCGATCGAGAAGAAGACGAGGGCGCCCGCGGTGCGCTCCGCCGACTCCTCGCTGAAGAGGCCGTATTGGAAGAAGACCGATGCGATCGGCCCGGCCAGTACGATCATCGTCGCCGTCAGGGGAGCGGCAACGAAGATCAGGACGCGCAGGCTGGTGGCGACCTGGCGGCGGATCTCGGCGACCCTGCCGAGCGCCGCGTCGCGGCTGAGCGTCGGGAAGAGGGCCACCGCCACGCTGACACCCAGCACGCCGACCGGCAGCTGGCTGAGCTGGAACGCGTAGTTGTAGGCGGTGACGCTGCCCGCCACCAGTCCCGATGCCAGGACCGTGGAAACGATGAAGTTCACCTGCCCGGCAGCCAGCCCGAGCATGCGCGGGCCCATCAGCCAGACCACCTTGCGCACTCCCGGCTGATTGAGGCCGATGGACAGGTCGTATCGCTGCCCGACCCTGCGCAGCTGCGGGAGCTGAATGGCGAGGTGCGCCAGCGAGCCGAGCGCCACGCCGATGGCCAAGCCCTCGACGCCCATGCTCGGCGCCAGGAAGACGGCAGCCAGGATGATCACCAGGTTGTATGCCAGCGGCGCCAGGGCGGGCACGGCGAACCGCTCGTAGCTGTTCAGGATCCCGCTGACCACGGCGCCGAGGCCGATCAGGACGGGGCTCAGCAGCATGATCCGCGTCAGCCGGACGGTCAGCTCGGTGGTGGGCTGGTCGAAGCCGGGCGCCACGATCGGGACAAGCAGCGGCGCGAGGATGGCCATCACCAGGCTCAGTCCGGACAGCGCGATGACGACCAGGTTGATCACGCTGCTGGCCAGGCGCCATGCCTCCACCTCCTGCCCGCGCGCCCGATAGCTGGAGAAGACCGGGATCAGCGCCGCGCTGAGCGCGCCGGCCACGACCAGCTGGAAGATCGCGTCCGGAATGCGGAAAGCGGCGAAGTAGGCATCCAGCTCGCTGCTTGCGCCGAATTGCGAGCCGATCACCAGCAGACGCACCCAGCCGAGCAGGCGGCTGGCCAGGGCCGCCACGGTCAGGATGAGGCTGGCCTGGGCCAGGATCCGTGCGGTCGAGGGGCCAGGAAGCTCCGAGGCGACCGGCTGGTCCGGTGGCAGTCCTTCCCTCAGTTCGCCGCTCACCGGCCTTCGCCCGCGTCGCCACGACCCGCGCGCGGATGCGCCGATCGGTAGGCGCTGCGCAGGGCGGCGTCTGAGAGGTGGGTGTAGATCTGCGTGGTGGCGAGGTTGGCGTGGCCCAGCAGCTCCTGCACGGTGCGCAGGTCGGCGCCGCCCTCCAGGAGGTGCGTGGCGAAGGAGTGCCGCAGCGTATGCGGAGAGGTTCGGGGCGAGACGCCGGTCGCCTCCACCCAGCGGTCGACGATGAGGCGCGCGCCACGCGCGCCCAGGGCGCGGCCGCGGGCGTTGAGGAAGAGCGCAGGGCTTGGCGGCGCGCCTGCGGCCAGGAGAGGCCTGCCGCCGCCGAGGTACGCCTGGACCGCCGCGCGCGCAGGTTGACCGAAGAGCAGCTCCCGCTCCTTGGAGCCCTTGCCGATCACCCGCAGCCGGCGGCGCTCAACGTCGACGCGGTCCAGGGTGAGCGAGGCGGCCTCGCTGATCCGCATGCCCGTCGCGTAGAGCAGCTCCAGCAGGGCGGCATCACGGCGGGCCAGCGCCTGGGCCCGGGGCTCATTGATGCCGCGTCGTGTCGCTGCCGGACGGCGGGCCGGGGCCTCCACCAGCATCGCCGCGTCGTCCACGCTCAGCACCCTGGGCAGCCGCCCCGGCTTGCGCGGCGTGCGCACGCCGGCAAGCGGATCGGAGTCGATCCAGCCCTGTCGCACGGCGTGGCGGTAGAACGAGCGGATCGCGGCCAGCTTGCTTCCAACTGATGAGGCGGCCAGGTCGCGGTCCGCCAGCATGGCGAGGAAGGCGCGCACGGTCGCGCGATTCGGATCCCTCCAGTCGGCATCGCGGGCGGCCAGAAAG
>DASSCW010000124.1:0-11012 GCA_035697465.1 Candidatus Limnocylindria bacterium
GGACGAGCTCAATGACACTCCCACCCAGGCCGACCAGGGCCACCGCCAGGGAGTCGACCGCGATCTCGATCGCCAGCACGACGACTCGGTCGTGCCGCGGCCTCGCGACCGGCGACGGACGGCCAGGCATTCCGATCGAGGTGCGGCGCTCTTCGCTGACCAGCCCCACCGCCGACAACTCGCCAATCAGCCCGCGGATGGCGCTGCGCGTCAGACCGGTGCGCTGGACGAGCTCGGAACGGGACAGCGGCCCGCGGAGGTGGAGCTCATTGATGATCGTGCTCAGGTTCGCCCGACGCACGGTCTCGCTTCGCTGCCCACTCGCCTCGCGACTCGTCATCACCGGGTTTGTGATCCTCTTTACCAAACGCTCGGGTAGACTCGTGCATCGCGGCTGGCCGTGTCAAGCACCGCGGCAAAACGAGAGGGTTGCGATCCGTGAGTCGCGTGCGCGTCCTGCGCTGGGGAATCCTGTCCACCGCCGATATCGCCCGTCGCAAGGTCGTGCCCGGCATGCGCAAGGCACGGCGCTGCGAGATCGTCGCGATTGCCTCGCGCGATGCCGCCACCGTGTCGCGTGTGGCCGTTGAGCTCGGCATCCCGAGGGCGCACGCCTCGTACGAGGCACTGCTGGCCGATCCGGACGTTGATGCGGTCTACATCCCCCTGCCAAACCACCTGCACGCCAAATGGTCGATGGCCGCCGCGCGTGCCGGGAAGCACGTCCTATGCGAGAAGCCGCTGGCCATGACCGCGGCGGATGCGCAGCGGATGATCGATGTCGCCAGGGAGCAGGGCGTGCATCTGATGGAGGCGTTCATGTATCGGCTGCATCCGTCCTGGACGGCCGTCCAGGAGATGGTCACTTCAGGTCGCATCGGCCGGTTGACATCGGTCCAGAGCTGGTTCTCCTATTTCAATGACGACCCGTCGAACATCCGCAACGTCCGCGACGCAGGCGGGGGCGCCCTCTTCGACATCGGCTCCTATGGCGTCAACCTCTCGCGCTGGCTCTTCGGCACCGAGCCGACCAACGTGTCGGCGGCGATCGTCCGCGACCCCGTCATGGACGTCGATGTGCTCACCAGCGCCATCCTCACCTTCCGGGACGGAATCGCCACCTTCACTTGCTCGACCAGGGCGGAGGACGATCAGCGGGTGCACATCTACGGCACCGAGGGCCGAATCAGCATCGGAATCCCGTTCAACATCCCGCCTGACCGGCCGACCGAGGTTTTCGTGTCGGCCGGTGGCGATCCCCCGGTGGCCCCGAACACGGAGGTGCTGACGTTCGCCACGGCGGACCCCTACACCGTCGAGACCGAGCGGTTCGCCGAAGCCGTGCTCGACGGTCTGCCGACGCCGATACCTCCGCAGGATGCGGTCGCCAACCTGCAGGTCATCGAGCGGATCTTCGTCGCGGGCGCAGCGTCCGCGACCCCCTGAGGCCGTGACTCGCCCGGGCCGTGGCTGGATCGCAGCGGGCGTACTCGCCGCGGTCGCGGCAATCGGCGCCGCGGCCATCCTTCCTCGAGTCCTCTCTCATGGCGACTCGCTGCCGGCGCCGCATTACGTGGAAGAGGCGAGCTCCGCGGGCCTCGACCACACCTACGACGGCGACTTCTTCTACTTCGTGGGCGGCGGAGTCGCAGCGTTCGACTGTGACGGGGATGGGCGCCAGGACCTCTACCTGGCCGGCGGATCGGAGCCCGCCGGCCTCTTCCGCAACCGCAGTCCAGTAGGAGGCGCGCTGTCCTTCGAGCGCCTGCCCGCCGCCGCCACCGATCTCCGGCAGGTGGCTGGCGCCTACCCGCTGGACATCGACGGCGACGAAAAGGTGGACCTGGCGGTGCTCCGCCTGGGCGCGAACGTCCTGCTGCGCGGCCTGGGCGACTGCGCCTTCGAGCGTGCCAACGAGGCGTGGGGCTATGACGGCGGCAGCGCATGGACCGCGGCGTTCAGCGCCACCTGGGAGGCGCAGGACGCGCTGCCGACCCTCGCGTTCGGCAACTACCTGGAGCCTTCCTCGGTCGCCGACCGCACCTATGTGTGCGACGACAGCGAACTCGTGCGGCCGGCCGCCTCCGGGGAGGGCTACGCGCCGTCGATCGCGCTGACGCCCGGCTACTGCACGCTCTCGATCCTGTTCAGCGATTGGGATCGCTCCGGCCGCCGCGACCTGCGCGTGTCGAACGACCGCCACTACTACCGCCGCGGCGAGGAGCAGCTGTGGCGCATCGCTCCGAACGAAGCGCCGAGACTGTGGACGCACGCGGAGGGATGGGAGCCGGTGCGTATATGGGGCATGGGCATCGCCAGCTACGACCTGACCGGCGATCGCTACCCAGAGGTCTACCTGGCCAGCCAGGCGGACAACCGGCTTCAGATGCTGGCCGGTGGCCCGACGCAGCCCCGGTACGAGGACATCGCCATCGCCCGCGGCGTGACCGCACACGAGCCTTACACGGGCGACGTCACGCTGCGGTCAACGGCGTGGCACGCGGAGTTCCAGGACGTCAACAACGATGGCAACATCGACCTGTTCGTGGCCAAGGGCAACGTGGAGGCGCAGGCGGACTACGCGGCGCGCGACCCGAGCAACCTGCTCATCGGCCGCTCCGACGGCACGTTCTACGAGGGCGGCATGGACGCCGGCATCGTCAGCTTCGCGCGCGCTCGTGGAGCCGCGCTGGCAGACCTCAACCTGGATGGCCTGCTCGACCTGGTGGTGGTCAACCGGCGAGTCAACGTGAGCCTGTTTCGCAACGTCGGCGCGGGCACCGCGGAACAGCCGGAGCCGATGGGTGGCTGGCTGGCGATCAGGCTCCAGGACGACGGCGCCAACCGCGATGGGATCGGGGCTTGGGTCGAGGTTTCGGCCGACGGCCGGAGCGCCCGCCGCGAGATCACCGTAGGCGGCGGCCACGCGGGTGGCCAGCTGGGGTGGATCCACTTCGGCCTCGGCGGTGCGGAGAAGGCGACGGTGACCGTCACGTGGCCCGACGGAGAGGTTGGGCAGCCGATGGAGGTCGCTGCCAACACCTTCTCCATCGTCGACCGAGGAGCGGCGTCCCCCATCCCCTGGCAGCCGGAGGCCGAATGACCAGGATTCCGCGGCTCGCGGAGGTCAGCCTGCCTGATTTCGGCATGCCCGACGACATGTCGGAGCTTCCGGCGAACCTCTATCGAGAGCGCGTCGAGCGGCTGCGCGACCTGGCCGACCGTCGCGGATTCGACCTGCTGGTCGTCTATGCCGATCGCGAGCACAGCGCGAACCTCGCCTACCTGTCGGGCTTCGACCCGCGTTTCGAGGAGGCCATCCTCGTGGTGGGGCGAGACCAGGAGCCGGCGATCCTGGTCGGCAACGAGTGCTACGCGATGGCCGGGGCTGCGCCGCTGCCGATGCGGCGGCACCTCCAGCAGGACCTCAGCCTGCCCAGCCAGCCACGGGACCGATCGCCGACCCTGGCCACGATCCTGGCCGACGAGGGCGCCACGGGCGGCCGCCACGTCGGCGTCGTGGGGTGGAAAACGTACGGCGATGCCAGCCGCATGGATGCGCCTGCCTACCTCGTCGACACGCTCCGCTCGCTGGTCGGCGGCAGCGGGCGCGTGTCGAATGCCACCGACCTGCTGATCAATGCCGAGGACGGCCTCCGCGTCATCAACGAGGTGGAGCAGCTGGCCCTGATGGAGTGGGCCGCCTGCCAGACATCGAGCGGCGTGCTGCGCCTGCTGCGCGGGCTCGAGCCCGGCATGACGGAACGCGCCGCGGTGGCGCTGCTCGGCTGGAACGGCTGGCCGCTGTCCTGCCACCTCATGCTCACCGCCGGGCCACGGGCGTCGTTCGGCCTCCTGAGCCCGGGCGATCGACCGATCGGGCGCGGCGATCGGTTCACGGTCGCCTTCGGGATCTGGGGTGCGCTGAACTGCCGCGCCGGCTTCGTGGTCGAGGAGGCTGCCGAGCTCCCCGGCGAGATCGCCGACTACGTGGATCGGCTGGTGGGTCCGTACTTTGGCGCCGTGGCCGAGTGGTACGCGGCCCTGCGCATCGGGCAGACTGGCGGAGCGCTGCACGAGATCGTGGCGCGGCGTCTCGGGGACCCCTTCTTCGGCATATTCCTCAATCCCGGGCACCAGATCCACCTCGACGAGTGGGTCAACTCCCCCATCTCGCCGGGCTCAACCGCGGAGCTCAAATCGGGCATGGCCCTGCAGGTCGACATCATTCCGGCCACCGGGACCGAGTACTTCACGACGAACATCGAGGACGGCATCGCGCTGGCAGACGAGGCGCTGCGAAAGGAGCTCGCCAAGGGGTTCCCGTCCGCGTGGCAACGCATTGAAGCGCGTCGCGCGTTCATGGCAGGCTCGCTCGGAATCGAGCTGCACCCTGACGTGCTGCCGTTCTCGAACATTCCGGCCTTTCTCCCGCCCTTCCTGCTCCGTCCCGATCGCGCCATGGTTATGGCCGGGTAGCGCGAAACCGATGCGGGAGGTCCACCTGGGGGACGGCCCGATCGAGGTCGTCATCCTGCCCGAGGCGGGCGCCAGGCTTCATCGGCTTCGGGCCTTCGGTCACGACCTGCTGCGCACACCGCAACACACCGCCGACCACCTGCGCGATCCGTGGTTCTGGGGCGCCTACGTGATGGGCCCGTGGTGCAACCGCATCGACGCGCGGCCGACGCCGGTCGAGGGCCAGGTCGTCGACGTTGCGCCGAACTTTCCCGACGGCACCGCCATCCACGGACAGGTCTACGCGAGGCCGTGGCGTGAGGCCGGCGACGGGTCACTGCGCGTGGAGGGCGGCGGAGACGGCTGGCCGTGGCCCTACCAGATGACCCTGGACGTCGCGGTGGACGGTGCCACCGTCGCCATCGGCTGCGGGCTCTCCAACCGTTCGCCTGGGCCGATGCCCGCCGGGATCGGCCTGCATCCCTGGTGGCAGCGTCCCGTCGAGCTGGCGCTGGACGCGGAACTGGTCTACCCGTCCAACACAGCCCCGCCGCCCGCGCCACAGCCCGCCACCGGGCCATTCGATCTGCGGGCGCTGGCCGCTCCTGCCGACGACCTCGATGCGGCATGGACCGAACTTGGACCTCGGCCAGTCGAGCTTGCATGGCCCGACCTCGGGATCAGCGCCACGCTGCGCGCGTCAGCGACGGGCGATCACGTCGTCGTTGCCACGCCGCCGGGCCTGGGTGCCATCGCGGTCGAGTTCCAGACCCACGCGCCCGACGGGCTGGGACGCCTGTTGCGGGGTGAGCCGGGAGCGATGAGGTTTCTTGCGCCAGGTGAAGAGCTGCGCCTCGACCTCGAGATCGTCGTTCGGCGGGGGTGATGCTTGTCAGGACGTCTGTGGCGGCGTGGCAGACGGGGATGCCGCGCTGTAGCCGTTGTCGGCGATCTCTGCCGCGCGGGAGCGGTAGGCCTCGGCGGTCGGCGGCGTCTTCGCGCGGAATCCATCGACCAGGCGGTTGTACATCGAGAAGGCCGACGAAATGAGGACGGCCAGCTGGACGTCGGCATCGGTCGCCCCCGCCTCTCGTGCGGCCGCGACGTCCGCCTCCGTCAGGCGCAGCGGCGCGTGCTGCACCGTCCTCGCGATGTGCAACAGGGCGCGCATCTTGTCATCCAGGCCGTCGGACGAGCCGGTCTTGATCAGGTCAATGACGGGTTCGAGATCGGTCGCGTCCTCCCGCTCGAGCAGAGCGCCGGCAAAGGCGCCGTGCGAGTCCATGCAGAAGAAGCAGTCGTTCGCGGCCGACACGGCGGTGGCCAGCATCTCCCGCTGGTGGCGGCGCAGGGTGGCTCCCGGAAAGTCGTTGACCAGCAGCTCGTCCGCCAGACCTCGCAGGTGCACGCCGAGTGCAGGCGTGAGTCGCATCGCGGCGCCAATACCGGGAGCATCCGGCAGCCCGCCAACGATCGGCTCTTCCCGTGAACGCGCGAGGCGCTCGTCGTCGCGTGTCATGCCTGTCTCTCCGCCTTTGGTGCTTGCTCGTACGCGGCTGCTACTGATCGCCGCCTGCGTATGCTAGCCGTCACGTGAGGTTGCGAGACTCCGACCACCCATGACCGCGCGCACGCTGACTCTCGGCCGCGCGAGCTACCCGCTCGTGCTGCCCAGCGTTCGGGATCCGCGCCTGCACGTCGCGGCCGTGATCATCACCGTCCACGTCCTCGGGCAGGTGGGGCTGCACTTCCGCGTGAGCGTGCCGCAGGTCCTGGCGGCGATCCTCACCTGTGCCATCCTGGAGGTCGCGCTGACCTTCCGCCAGTCGCGGGCATTCGTCTGGCCGGCGAGCGCGATGCTCACCGGCAGCGGCGTCGCCCTGATCCTTCGCGACGTCGGAACGCCGCCCAACGCGCCCTGGGCCACCAATGACCTAATTCTGTTCTCGGTCGTGGCGGGCCTCTCGTTGCTCTCGAAATACGTCATCAAGTACCGCGGCACGCACGTGTTCAATCCGTCGAATATCGGCCTGGTGGTCGCGTTCGTGCTTCTCGGCAGCGCGCGAGTAGAGCCGCTCGACTTCTGGTGGGCGCCGCTCAACGTCTGGATGATCGCCGCGTACGCCGTGATCGTCGTCGGCGGCGTCCTCATCACGCGCCGCCTCCGGCTGCTCGCCCTCGCTGGCTCCTTCTGGATTGCGCTCGCGGCGGGCACCGGCCTGCTGGCGGCCAGCGGGCACTGCATGACCGCCAACTGGTCCTTCGCACCCGTCTGCGGCCTGGACTTCTGGCGCGTGATCGTCACCTCTCCGGAAGTCCTGATCTTCCTCTTCTTCATGATCACCGACCCCAAGACCGTGCCGTCCGGCGCCGTCGGCCGCGTCGTTTTCGGGATGCTCGTCGCGGCGGGCAGCGTACTGCTCATGGCCCCGCAGACCGACGAGTTCGGCACCAAGGTCGGGCTGCTGGCAGGCCTCGTCGCGATCTGCGCCGCGCGACCGCTGCTGGACCGCCTTGTGCCGGCCCCGCAGTCCGCCGCGGACGACCTGCGCACCTACCTGGCAGGCCCCGGGGTGCGGCGCGGAACACGAGGCGCGAGCGCCGCCGTGGCGGTCGTCCTGGTGGCGGTCGGCATCCTCGCCGCCGGTATCCCGGCACGCGGGATCGTGCTTGCCGACCCCGTGGAGACGCTGAATCGCCCCGCACCGGTCGTTGATCCGGCGACGCTGCCGGCCATCACGGTCAGCCAGGAGGTCGTGGACTTCGATCATGAGCTGGCGGGCTCCGGCATGAATGAGGTGGCCCTGACCCTCGCCCAGAACCTGGAGCTCGAGAACCAGGCGCTGCTCCGACGCGACAGGAGCCTGCTGCCGGCTGTGGACCACGGAGACCGGCTCGTTGAGATGCAGGCGCGACTCGACCAGGCCGAGAGTGGGACGACCGTCATCGCCCACTATCGGTTCGACGCGCTGGATGTTTCGCTCCTGGTGCCGTTCGGCGCCCAGACGGGGCTGAGCCTCGGTCTCCGCGGGACCGGGACGCTGATCGAGGAACGCTATGACGCGGCGGGGACGCTGCAGAGTCGCGAGTCCGCGCCCTTTGAGCTGACGTTCGCGATGCGCCGGGCCACCGGCGCGCGCTGGCTCATCGTCGCGGTGCTGCCGCCAGGCGAAGCGCCGGACTGAACGCTCGGGATCGGCTGGAAGGTCCTCCCGGTCTCGATCAGGACACGCGCCTCTTGATCGCGTAGCGTTTCCCGCGTGAGCCGGGAAGTCGAGGAATTCAACCGCCGCCTGTTGCGCGCCCGCGACGCCATGGACCGTGCCTATTCCGAGCCGCTCGATGTCCGCTCTGTGGCAGCGATAGCTCATGTGTCCGAAGCTCACTTCATCCGCAGCTTTCGCGCCGTCTTCGGCGAGACGCCGCACCGCTACCTCCAGCGGCGACGGGTGGAGCGCTCGATGTTCCTCCTGCGGGAGACCGACCGCAGCGTCACCGACGTCTGCCTGGACGTCGGCTTTACCAGCCTGGGTACCTTCAGCCGCACGTTCCGGGCGATCGTCGGTGAGACACCATCCAGCTACCGCTCGGGGCATGGGCCCGTCGTCGCGCCCCATTGCGTCCAGCTGTCGGCGATGCGGCCGCGCGTGGCGGCCGGCGATACCGTGCAATCGAGCAGTTTTGGAGAAGCGGCTGCGGCCATCTCGCCCTAGGGTGAGGGACGGTCACATCAGCACGCACCGGGAGAACCCGCCGACATGATCACCATGCTCAACGTCGCCTCGATCTACGTTCTCGACAAGGACGAGGCGCTCGACTTCTACGTCAACAAGCTCGGGCTCGAAAAGGGCAACGACGTCCGTCAGGGTGACTACCGCTGGCTGACAGTCCGCGTTCCAGGCCAACCGGGCACCGAGGTGTCACTGGAGCAGCCTGGCTCGCCGCTCCACGACGAAGCCACCACTGTGCAGCTCCGCGAGCTCGTCACGAAGGGAGCGCTGGGCGGCCTCGTGTTCCTCACCGACGATGCGCGCGGCCTCTACGAAACGCTCAAGGAGCGCGGCGTCACCGACTTCACCCAGGAGCCCACCGACCACTTCTACGGCACGGACATGGGCATCCGCGATCCGTTCGGCAACCCGATCCGGATCCTCCAGCAGGGGAAGGCCGCCCAGAAGGCGTCGGCCTGATCCGTACCGACCAAGAGGAGAACATCGACATGCCAACCAAACCGGTGAGCAAGAGCCGTCGCGCGACGCCCAAGACAGAGAAGGTGTGGACCGACGAAGAGCGCGCGGCGATGCAGGAGAGCGCACGAGAGCGCAAGGTGGTATCGCGGCGCGGCAAGGGCGACGACCGTGCCGACGGTGAGCGCGACCTGCAGGCGAGCATCGCCAAGATGCCCGCCGACGACCGCGCGATGGCTAAACGTATCCACGAGCTCGTCACCAGCGCCGCGCCCTCGCTCTGGCCCAAGACGTACTACGGGATGCCGGCGTATGCCAAGGACGGCAAAGTGATCTGTTTCTTCCAGGCCAAGTCGAAATTCAAGGTCCGGTACTCGACCTTCGGATTCCAGCCCGATGCACGCATCGACGAGGGCGCCGTCTGGCCGATCGCCTTCGCGGTGACCGAGCTGACCCCAGACGCGGAGTCCCAGATCACCAAGCTCGTCAAGAAAGCGGTGGGCTGAGCGCTGGCGATGAACTGGGGCGCCATCGAGGTTCGCGGCGCCCGGGAGAACAACCTCAAGGGCGTCAGTCTCGACATCCCGAAGCGCCGGCTGACCGTGTTCACCGGCGTTTCGGGCTCCGGCAAGAGCTCACTCGTGTTTGGCACGATCGCAGCGGAGTCGCAGCGACTGATCAACGAGACCTACAGCGCGTTCGTGCAGGGTTTCATGCCGACGCTCGCGCGGCCGGACGTCGACTCGCTCGAGGGGTTGACCACCGCGATCATCCTCGACCAGGAGCGGATGGGCGCCAATGTGCGCTCCACTGTCGGCACGGCGACGGACGCCAACGCAATGCTGCGCGTCGTCTTCAGCCGAGTCGGGAAGCCGCACATCGGCGGGCCCCAGGCCTTCTCGTTCAATGTCCCATCGGTCAGCGGCGCCGGTGCGATCAAGGTCGAGCGCGGAGCAGGCGCCACCGAAAGCCGAAGCTTCAGCATCGCGGGCGGAATGTGCCCGCGATGCGAGGGCATGGGCAGCGCGACCGCTATCGACCTGTCGCAGCTCTACGACGAGAGCAAATCGCTCGCCGAGGGCGCGATCACCGTCCCCGGCTATACCGCCGACGGCTGGGCGACGCGGCTGTTCAGCGAATCTGGCTTCCTTGACCCGGACAAGCCGATCCGGAATTACACCAAGAGCGAGCTCCAGGACTTTCTCCACAAGGAGCCCGTGAAAGTCAAGATCAGCGGTATCAACCTGACCTACGAAGGGCTAGTCCCGCGGATCCAGAAGTCGTTCCTGTCAAAGGACGTCGACGCGCTCCAGCCACACATCCGCGCCTTCGTGGAGCGAGCGGTGACGTTCAGCTCGTGCCCCGACTGCGGCGGCACTCGGCTGAATGAGGCGGCGCGGTCGTCGAAGATCGCGGGGGTAAGCATCGCCGACGCCTGCGCGATGCAGATCAGCGATCTGGCTGATTGGGTGCGCGGCCTGGACGAGCCATCGGTGGGGCCACTGCTGGCGGCGCTCGGGGAGAGCCTCGATTCGTTCGTCGCGATGGGGCTCGGCTACCTGAGCCTCGATCGACCATCCGGCACGCTCTCTGGCGGTGAGGCGCAGCGCACGCGGATGATCCGCCACCTCGGTTCGCCGCTGACCGACGTCACGTATGTCTTCGACGAGCCAACCATCGGCCTGCATGCCCACGACGTCGAGCGGATGAACTCATTGCTCCAGAGCCTGCGCGACAAGGGCAACACGGTCCTCGTGGTCGAGCACGACCCGGAGGTGATCCGGGTCGCCGATCACGTCGTCGACATGGGCCCTGGCGCCGGCACTCACGGCGGGACGATCGTGTTCGAGGGCACCGTCGACGGCCTCGTCGCGGCGGGGACCGCCACTGCTCGTCACCTTGACGTCCAGCAGGAGGTGAAACCCCAGCCGCGCGTGCCGCAGGGCTCGATCCCGATCCGAAAGGCTCGACTCCACAACCTCAAGGATGTATCGGTTGATGTGCCGCTCGGAGTGCTCGTCGCCGTGACCGGTGTCGCGGGCTCCGGCAAGAGTTCGCTGATTCACGGCTGCCTGCCGCGGACGGACCCGTCGGTGACCGTCATCGACCAGTCGGCGATCCGAGGCTCGCGGCGCTCGAACCCGGCGACCTACTCGGGCATTCTCGACCCGATCCGCACGGCCTTCGCGAAGGCGAATGGCGTGAAGCCCGCCCTGTTCAGCGCGAACTCGGATGGCGCCTGCCCAAACTGCAATGGCCTGGGCAAGACGTATACGAGCCTTGGATTCATGGCCGAGGTCGATCACCCAGTCCGCCCGCGCGATGACGTCGAGGTTGTGCTCGATGACAATCACGGTCCGTCCTGCT
>DASSCW010000125.1:0-5878 GCA_035697465.1 Candidatus Limnocylindria bacterium
GGCCACCGAGATGGGCGACCTGCAGGAGCGCATCACCTCCACCAAGAAGGGCTCGATCACCAGCCTGCAGGCCATCTTCGTGCCGGCCGACGACTACACCGATCCCGCCCCGGCCACGACCTTCGGCCACCTGTACTCGACGATCCGCCTCGAGCGCTCGATCGTCGAGATCGGGATCTACCCGGCTGTCGACCCGCTGACCTCGACCTCGACCGTGCTTGACCCGCGCGTGGTCGGCGACGAGCACTTCCAGGTCGCGCGCGAGGTGCAGCGCACCCTCCAGCGCTACAAGGACCTGCAGGACATCATCGCCATCCTGGGCATGGACGAGCTGTCCGAGGAGGACAAGCAGACCGTGAGCCGGGCGCGTCGCCTGCAGCGATTCATGTCGCAGCCGATGTTCGTGGCCGAGCAGTTCACGGGTCGCCCCGGCAAGTACGTCCAGCGCCTGGAGACCGTGCGCGGCGCGCGCGAGATCCTGGACGGCAAGCACGACCAGCTGCCGGAGCAGGCGTTCCTGATGGCCGGGCCGATCGAGGACGTCGTCGAGAACGCTGAGGCGATGACGTAACGATGCCCCTTCAGCTGGAGATCGTCAGTCCGGAACGCAAGGCGTTCGAGGACGAGGTCGACATGGTGGTGGTGCCCGGCATCGATGGTGAGCTGGGCATCCTGCCGCACCACACGCGCCTGATCAGCGCGCTCGGGACCGGCGAGCTGAAGATCAAGAAGGGCGGCACTGAGACGCTGATGTTCATCTCGGGCGGCTTCGTGGAGGTGCGGCCCGACAAGGTCATCATCATGGCGGATCTGGCCGAGCACTCCGACGAGATCGACGAGGCGCGGGCCGTCGAGGCGCGCAAGGCAGCCGAGGCGCAGCTGGGCGAGGTCAAGGACCCGGTCGACATCGCGCGGGTGCGTGCCGCGCTGCAGACGGCGCTCATGCGCGAGCGCATCGCCACCCGCCGCCGCTCGCGAGGCTAGGAGTCGGGACGCCCGACACACGGCGAGCAACGCGTCGTCGTGAGTGCGGTAGCATCCGAGGGGTTATGTCCGTTTCCGCTCAACTCATCGGCTACCCCCGCATCGGCCCATCCCGGGAGCTCAAGTGGGCGCTGGAGAAGGCCTGGTCCGGCCGCCTGGAGGCCGATGCCTTCGCTGCGCGCGTCGCCGAGCTCCGCCAGCAGCACCTCACAGAGCAGCGCGAGCTGGTGGGAAGCGCGGTCGACGATTTCTTCCTCTATGACGCGGTGCTGGAGACGGCGCTCATGTTCGGCATCGTCCCGGAGTGGGCTGCCGCCGACCTGCGCGCCAACCCGTTCGCCGCGCTGAGCGCCGTCGCCCGCGGGACGCCACAGCACGAGGCGTGGGAGATGACGAAGTGGTTCGACACGAACTATCACTTCGTGGTCCCCGAGATCCCCGAGCGCCTCGAGAGCGCTCGCTTTTCGCCGCTGCCGTGGCGCGCACCGGAGGACGCGCCGGACGCAACCTGGGCGGTCATCGGTCCCTACAGCCTCGTGGCCCTGAGCCGCCTGGCGGACGGTGTGAACGCGGAGGAGCTGGCCGGGCATCTCGGCGACGCCCTCTGGACATGGGTTCGCCGGCCGGAGACCCGCGATCCCAACTTCCGGTTGCAGCTGGACGAGCCGGCGCTGGGCATGGCGCTCACCGCCGAAGCGACGGCCATCCGCGACGCCGCCTACTCGGGCGCCGCCGACCTGGCGAAGGCCAACGCGCCGATCGTGACCGTGCAGTTCGGCCATGCCTCCGACGAGACGGTCGCTGCCCTGGGCCGGCTGGGGTTCGCCACCCAGCTGCCGCTGTCGGCGGCGAGCGGCGAGGCCGCCCGTGCACAGCGTGAGCTGGTGGTGAGCGTCATGGATGGCCGCAGCGTTTGGGCCGATGCGTTTGGACCCGTGCGCGCGGCCCTGTCGGGCCTGGTCGAGGAGGGGCGGGCGATCCGGATCGTGCCGTCGACCAGCCTCATGTTCCTGCCTTACACGATCGAGGGCGAGGACCTGCCGCCGGGCTTCCAGTTCGCCCGGGAGAAGGCGCGCACCCTTGCTGCCTGGGCAGAGGCGTTGAATCGCGGCCAGGAGCCGGCATCCAGGGACGTTCCCCCGGTCGAATGGCCGGCCGTCGGCAGCCTGGCGTCGCGCGATCCCCGCCCGGCACGCCGCGCGGCGCAGGCGGATATCGACCTGCCGCCCTATCCCACCACGACCACCGGCTCCCTGCCCCAGACCGGCGAGGTCCGCCATCTGCGGGCGCAGCTGAATCGCGGCGAGCTGGACCGGGCCGCCTACGACGACGCCATCGCCGGCCTCATCACCGACGCCATCGGCTGGCAGGAGCGGATGGGCCTGGACGTCCTCGTCCATGGCGAGTTCGAGCGCACCGACATGGTCGAGTACTTCGCCGACCAGATGGACGGCTTCCTGACGACGAAGCAGGGATGGGTCCTCAGCTACGGCAGCAGATGCACCCGGCCGCCGATCCTGGCGGCTCCTCCCACCATCTCAGAGCCGATGACGGTCGACGAGTGGCGTCTCGCGCAGGATGCCACCAGACTCCCGGTCAAGGGCATGCTCACCGGCCCCGTCACGATCGTGAACTGGAGCTTCCGGCCTCCCGGCGTGCCCGACGACCGGCTCTTCTGGGCGGTCGCGCAGCCCATCGGCGAGGAAGTGCAGCACCTAGTGGATGCCGGCGCCCGCATCGTGCAGATCGACGAGCCGGCGGTGCGTGAGCGCTGGCCGCTGCCGACGGTCGACGCCACCGAGCGCCGCGAAATCTATGCCCGTGGCGTGCGCGCCGCGCTGAACCACGTCTTCAACCAGCCGGCATCGGTCCAGATGCACACGCACATGTGCTACGGCGACTTCGGCGACATCGTCCCGCTGTGGTCCGATGCCGGCGTGGACGTTGCCTCCATCGAGTTCAGCCGTTCGAAGGACGACAGCTACATCCGTTCCTTCTACAAGCTATTCGAAGATGGCCACCTGCAGATCGGCCCGGGCGTCTTCGACGTGCACTCGCCGCACTCGCCCGGCCACGACGTGATGGACGAGCGCCTCCGACACTTCGAGGAGTTCATGGACGAGACCGATATCTGGGTGAACCCGGATTGCGGTCTCAAGACGCGGACGTGGGACGACATCGAGCGGCAGCTGGGCGACATGGTCGCCGCCGCCCGCGAGCGCCGAGGCGTGCCTGCTTCGTCCGGCAGTCGCTGAGGCGGTGCTCTCCCGGCCAGGCGGCTGGCAGGAGATGGTGGAGATCAACCCACCACGGCTGCCCGGCATGCTGCACTCCCGTCTGAATGGCCGATGGCAGCGCGTCCTGATCACCGACAACCCGTTCAAGCAGGTACGCGTTTCGCCGTACGCGTTCGCTGCACGGATCACCCACGACGTGCCGGACGTGCACCCCACGGTTGTCTGCTCGACGCGTGATCGGAACATCCTGGCCATCGAGAGCGAGGTACGCGGCGCGCTGGGGAACGGCGTCGACTCGTTCCTGGTGGTGCAGGGCGACATGCTCCCTGAGGTCGAGCACTGGAGCAACAGCTACGAGATCGTCGAGCACCTGCGCGCGCTGCAGGAGACCATCGGGCCGAACCGCTTCGAAGTGGGCATGAGCACTCGATCGCGGCAGTGGATGTTCCAGCGCCGCATCGATGTCGGCGGGCAGTTCTTCACCACCGGGCCCGTCATGGATCCCGCCTCGGTGCTGCCGACGGCGGAGCGCCTGCACCTGGCCGAGGCACCTCCGGTCTACCTGGAGCTCACACCGCCGTTCTCGTCCCAGTGGGTCAAGCGCATCGAGGGCGTTGGCGGCACGCCGATCGGTGACGAGCTGCGCGCTCGCCTTGACGCGGCGCCGGAGGCTGAGCGCCGGCTGCTCGGCTGGCGGATCGCCAAGGCGATCGCGGCCGAGGCACGCACCGCCGGATTCGCCGGGATCGTGATCATGGGGCTGCTGTTCGAGACGGTCGTCGGCGAGGCCTACGACGTCTGGCACGACGACGCGGTCGCTCCCTTCGCGCCCTCCTAGGAGCAGGCTCGGATGCAGTCCTGCGACCAGTGCGGCACACGCTTTCCCCAGCTCCCGGTGCGGATCGAGATCGTGCGCGAGGCAGGGCCCATCGGCCTCGCTTCAGACCCGCGGCCGGGTGAGACATCGAACTTCACGAAGGGCTACGCCTTCTGCTCGGCAGCACACTCCTACGACTGGGCGCGCGAGCGTCGCTACATGCTCTGCAACCGCCAGCCGACGCCCTTCGAAGCGGGCATGCAGCCGTATCTGCCCAGCCGGCACATGGGCGGACGCCTTGGCCTCTGCGACGGCCACCACACCGGCGGGCACGAGTGGAAGGAGGCGTGGCCCGGTTAGGTGGGCGGGTAGACTCTTTCGGCCATGCAGAAGTTCATCGTCACCGGCGGCGCACCGCTGACCGGGGAGGTGCAGATCGCCGGCGCCAAGAACGCCGTGCTGAAGCTGATGGCCGCGGCGGCGCTCACCGACGAGCCGGTCACCCTGCACAACGTCCCCAGGATCAGCGACGTCTCGATCATGCGCGAGACGATGAGCGACATCGGCTTCGAGGTCTCGAGCCCCGCCGACGACCTGCTGCGGATCGTGGCCGGCAACGCCGACTGGCGCTTCGTGCCGCTCGAGGCGGCCATGAAGATGCGCTCCAGCTTCATCCTGCTTGGCCCGATGCTGACGCGCTTCGGCCGCGTGATCATCAGCAACCCCGGCGGCGATCGGATCGGGCGACGGCCGGTCGACCTTCACGTGCAGGCGATGGAGCGCCTGGGCGCCCAGATCGAATACAAGAACGGCTACTACTTCGCCAAGGCGCCCGATGGACTGCGTGGCGCGCGCATCGACTTCCCGTACGTCACGGTGATGGGCACCGAGAACGCCCTGCTGGCCGCCGTCCTGGCGCGCGGCACCACCGTGATCGAGCACGCGGCGCAGGAACCGGAGACCGAGGACCTCATCTCGATGCTCTCCTCCATGGGCGCGCGGATCGAGCGCACCGCCCCGCATCGGCTTGAGATCGAAGGCGTGGAGCGCCTGGGTGGCACCGAGCACACGGTCATGGGCGACCGCGTGGAGTCCGGCACCTTCGCCATCGCCGCAGCCGTGACCGGCGGCTCCATCACCATGCATGGCGCTGAACCGGGCCACCTGGGCGCCTTCCTGGAGGTGCTCGACCAGATGGGCGTTCCGTTCGAACGGACCGATGGCGGTCTGCGCGTCGGATCGGCGGCTTCCTACCGACCGGCAGCCGTTGAGACCGCGCCCTACCCTGGCTTCGCCACCGACCTCCAGGCGCCCCTGGCTGTGCTCATGACCCAGGCCGATGGCGACTCGAGCATCCACGAGACGATCTACGAGGACCGCCTCGACTACACGATGGAGCTGGTGAAGATGGGCGCCGTGATCGAGGTCATGGACGAGCGCCACGCCTGCATCGCCGGACCGACTCCGCTCCACGGCCGCGAGGTGCAGATCGCCGACCTGCGTGCCGGCTCCACGCTGGTGCTCGCCGCGCTGGCGGCGGACGAGACCTCGGTCATCTCCGGGGTCGAGCACGTGGACCGCGGATACGAGCGGATCGAGGCGAAGCTCGTGCAGCTCGGCGCCAAGATCCAGCGCATCGACGCCTAGCCGCCCGCGTCGCGCCCGACTTGCCGGATGCGAATCCCCGCAGCGTTAAGTGACTCGAGTAGTCCGCATGCCCACTTCCGGCTGTTCCTCCACGCTCGCCACGCGCTTCCGCAATCGGACGCGATGAGGGCCGACCGCCTTAACGCTTCTCCCATTCGCAAATGGTGCCTCGGTGGAGATGAGGAGGCCAGTC
>DASSCW010000126.1:0-12971 GCA_035697465.1 Candidatus Limnocylindria bacterium
CTGGGCGTCGATGAGCAGCTGTGGAATCTGATCGAACGGCACCACCTGCCGGCGCTCGGATGCGAAGGTGGCCAGCTCCACGCCATCGGCGGACATCACCCGCGAGCCCTCGTTGAGCTCGAAATTCTCGATGTCGGTAACGGTGGGGAGGCCCGTTGTGTAGGCCGCATAGACACCCATGAGGCCGATGAAGAGCGCGCCGGCGATCGCGGCAGAGGCAGCCAGGATGACCGCCGGCAGCACTGCGAGACCCCTGGACGGCGCCATTCGGCGAGATGCGCCACCTGGTCGGGCAGAGTTCGGGTGGGCGCCGCGCGGCGCCGGGCGTCGGGACATCGGTTGCCGACGATAGCACGGACCGTGCCCGCCCTATACTCAGGCGCCCATGACGGCCGACATCCTTGACGACCTGCGCTGGCGTGGCCTGGTGGCCCTCAGCACCGATGAGACGGCCCTGCGGGCTGCCCTGGCGGCAGGGCCGATCACCTTCTACTGCGGATTCGACCCGACGTCCGAGTCGTTGCAGTTCGGGAACCTGGTGCAGCTGGTCACGATGCGGCGGCTGCAGCTCGCCGGCCACCATCCGATCGCGGTGGTCGGTGGCGCCACCGGCCTCGTTGGCGATCCGAGCGGGAAGTCCGCCGAGCGGGTGCTCAACGATGTCGAGGTGGTCGAGGCCTGGGTCGAACGCATCCGCAGCCAGATCTCCGGCCTACTGGACTTCGAAGGGCCAAACCCTGCTCGCATGGTCAATAACCTGGAGTGGACGGGCGACCTGAGCGCAATCAGCTTCCTGCGTGATATCGGGAAACATTTCCCCATCAGTCGCATGCTGGCCAAGGAGGTTGTGAGTGCCCGTCTGGAAGAGGGGATCAGCTACACCGAGTTCAGCTACCAGATCCTGCAGGCACTCGACTACCTGGAGCTTTACCGGCGCTATGGCACGGTCCTGCAGACGGGCGGCTCCGACCAGTGGGGGAACCTGACCGCCGGCGTCGACCTGATCCGCCGGGTCGAGGGCGCATCGGTCCATGCCCTGGCCACCCCCCTGATCACGCGTGCCGACGGCACCAAGTACGGCAAGACGGAGGTCGGGGCCCTTTGGCTGGATCCGGCGATGACGTCCCCGTACGCGTTCTACCAGTACTTCCTCAATGCAACCGATGCCGATGCCGGGCCGCTGCTGCGCGTCTTCAGCTTCCGGCCCCATGAAGAGATCGTGGCGCTGGAGCGCGAGGTCGCGGAGCGGCCTGGGGATCGCCGCGCGCAGCAGGCGCTGGCCGAAGAGCTGACCGCCGTCCTGCACGGCGAGGACCAGGCGGGGCGTGTGAAATCTGCAAGCCAGGCGATCTTCGGCCAGGGCGACCTGCGGGACCTTGACGAGGCCACGCTGCGGGCGGTCGCGTCGTCGCTGCCGCACGCCGAGGTGGACGGCGAATTTCCCGGCATCGCCGACCTGCTCGTGGCGAGCGGCCTGGCGAGCAGCAGGTCGGACGCCAGGCGCACGATCTCAGACGGCGGTGCGTACCTCAACAACGGGCGCATGACCGATGCGGAGCAGCGTCCGGCCGCCACTGACCTGCTGCATGGCCGCTGGCTCGTGCTGCGGCGTGGCAAGCGCAACGTGGCCATCGTGCAGCGGCCTGCCTGACGACAAAAGGAGGGCCACGGCGCCATGAAAGGTCACTCGCGCCCTACCCGCGGCCTGCTCGTGGCGCTCTGCCTGGTGGTCGCGAGCTGTGGGGGCGGAGGCAAACACACGATAACGCCGAGGTCCGCAGGCTCGGGACATGGCGGCACGCCTTCGCGGGCGCCGAGCCCACCGGCAATGGCGGTCGAGCCGCCAGGCGACCTGCTGCTCGCGACCGTGGCGACCGGCGAAAGACCTTGCGCCATCGCTGCCGACGATGAACGGGCGTGGGTCACCAACTTCGGCGCGGCTGAGCTTGTGGCGATCGACGGGACCACGAACGAGGTCTCCGAGCCGTTCGAGACGCGCGTCAATCCCTGCGCGATCGTCTACGTCGATGGCGCGCTATGGATCGCACAGCTGGGGGCGCGCAACGTCGCCAAAATCGACCTGGAATCCGGCGAAGCGCTCGTGAGGATCCCGGTCGGCGGCCAGGTGTGGGACATGCAGGTCGGCGACGGCGACGTCTGGGTCGGCGTGCGCGGCACGCGCAAGGTCCTGCGCATCGATACGGCCACGAACGTGGTCGTGGCGGAGATCCAGCTGAATGGCATTCTGAGTGGTCTGGCAATCACGTCCGGATCGGTCTGGGTAGCCGTCGAGGGTGCCCGACAGGCTGCCCGAATCGACATGGCGACTAACGAGGTCGTCGCGACCATTCGGCTCGATGCCAAACCGAGCTGGTGGGGGACCGACGGCGAGCGCCTGTGGCTGTCCTTCACGGAAAGCGGCAGCGTGGCACGTGTGGACCTCGAGACCAATACCGTTGGGCAGCGCGTCTTCGTGGGCGGCAACCCAATGGACCTGGCCGTGGCGGGGGGGCATGTATGGGTGCCGGAAATCCTGGACGGCACCCTCTGGCAGCTGGATGCGGAGACGGGCGAAATCCAGGCCGCCTACGAGTTGGCGCCCGGGATCTACGTGGCCGAGGAGCGCCTGGGCGACCTCTGGGTGCTGAACTTCAACGGCGAAGAGGTCTACCGGCTCTCGCTGGACTAGGCTGCTTCGATCAATGAGTGACAGTTGGAGGTAAGTCCACCGCAGCGTTGAGGATGCAGTGGTCGCCAGGCAGCCGGCAGTCAACGTCCATGGCACGTGGCGTGACGCCCGTACCCGCGAACACGTAGTCGATCCGCAGCAGGCCGATGCCAAATCCTTCGAAGGTGTTCGGCCGCCAGGTCCAGCCAGGCCCGAATCCGACCTCGCGGTGGACGTCCCGCAGTCCCTCCGCCAGCCGACCGTAGGCTGGCTCGCTCGATGCGACGTTGTAGTCGCCGATGACGATGAAAGGGACTTCGCCCCGCAGAAGCGCCTCGATCCGGACGCGCACGCGGTCGAGGTCCGCGTCTCGCCGCCTTGCGTCGAAGCTGAGCGAGCCGATGTTGCCCGGAAGGGGATGCGCGTTCAGCACGATGAGCTGTCGCCCTCCGCCGAGATCCAGCTGCGCCGTCATGAGCACCGGCTCGGATGTGACTTCGTCCTGCGTAATGGGATACGCACTCAGCAGCCCGATGCCGAGCACCGAAGCATCCGGTGCCAGCACCTGGTTGGGATACCGCGCTCGGAGCGTCGGATCGGCCTCAATAGCTGCGGCTGCATCATTCGTCAGCTCCTGCAGGGCAATCACATCGGCATCCAGTCGCAGCAGCGCATCGACTGCCTGACTCGGGCTGCGAGCACCGAGCTCCAGGTTCCAGGACACAAGGCGCAGTGACGAGTCGGGCGCGCCGCCACTGGGCAACGACACCCATTCGTCCCCGAAGCGGATCACGGTCACGATCACGAATAGCGTCAGACTGCCGAGGAGCAGGAAATCGCGTCCTCGGACCGCGAGCGGCAGCAAGGCGACGAGCAGCAGCAGCCCCACCAGGAAGAGATGCGGCGCGAGGATTGGGAGCAATCCGAGGACGCCGGTCTGCCGCGGCGCCACGGCGTTCAGGAGGCTGACGCCGACGAGGGCCAGCAAATAGGCAGCCACGATCCGTGACAGCACCCGAAGCGCGCCGCGGCCGCTCACCAGCGCTGGACGATCGAGCCCCATCGGGCTGATGGCCCGGCTAGTGCTTGTCGCCCGCCGCGACCTTGGTCTGGTGCTCGGCGATCACCTTCTCCGCGACGTTGTGCGGGACCTCGGCGTAATGGTCCAGCTTCCAGCTGAAGCGGCCACGGCCCTGCGTGATGGAACGCAGCTCGGTCGCGTAGTGGAACATCTCGGCCTGGGGCACCTGCGCCTTCAGCTGCTGCATCCCGTTGGACGAGTCCATGCCCAGCACGTGCCCGCGCTTCGAGGTGATCTGGCCCATCACGTCGCCCATGTACTCGTCGGGCACCACCACCTCCACCTCCAGGATCGGCTCCAGGAGGATTGGATCGGCGTCGGGGAAGGCACGCTTCAGCGCCTGTGAGGCGGCCACCTTGAAGGCCATCTCGCTGCTGTCGACGGTGTGGTAGCTGCCGTCGACCAGCGTCGCCTTCATGTCGACTACCGGGTAGCCGGCCAGCACGCCCTCTGTCATCGCCTCGCGCAGGCCCTTCTCGACGGCAGGGATGTACTGCTTCGGCACCACGCCACCCACGATTCGGTTACCGAACTCGAAGCCAGTCCCGGTCTCCATCGGCTCGAACTCGATCACGACGTGCCCAAACTGGCCATGACCGCCGGTCTGGCGCTTGAACCGGTTGTCGATCTTGGTTGGCTTGCGAATCGTCTCGCGGTAGGGCACATGCGGCGTGCCGGTCTTGACCGACGCGCCGAACTTGCGCTTGAGGCGGTCGATGATGACGTCAACGTGGGCGTCGCCCATCGCGGTCAGGATCGTCTCGCCGGTGCCCTCCTCGCGGTGCACGCGCATCTGCGGCTCCTCCTCCAGCATGCGCTGGAGGGCCTGGCCCAGCTTGTCGAGATCCGCCTTGCTCTCCGGCTCGATGCTGACCTGGAGGGTCGGGTCCGGAAAGGTGGGTCTGGTCAGCTCAATCGCGTGGGCCCGATCGGCGACCAGCGTGTCGCCGGTCTGCGTGCTCGCCAGCTTGGCGACGGCCACGATGTCGCCGGGTCCGGCCTGCGAGACGTTCGACTGCTCCTTTCCCATCAGGCCGAGCATGTTGCCGATGCGCTCCTCCTCCCGACGCGTCGCGTTCCAGAGGTGGTCCTGGGCGCGAAGCGTGCCGGCCACCACCCGGAAGTAGGTCAGACGCCCGACGAATGGGTCGGCGGTCGTCTTGAAGACCTGCGCCACGAACGGGGCCGATGGATCCGGCGCGATCTCCTTGCCGTCGGTAGTTGTGCGGCTGCCGACCTCGGCGGCCGACGGCACGTGCTTGGCGATCATTGCCGTCAGCTCGCGGACGCCGATGTTCTTCAGCGCGCTGCCCACGAAGACGGGCACCACGCTGCCCTCGCGCGTCCCCTTGTGGAGAGCGGCCTCGATCTCCTCGTCGCTGATCTCCTCCCCCTCGAGGTACTTGTTCATCAGCTCATCGGAGGCCTCGGCAGCCGCCTCGACCAGGGCCTCGCGACGCTGCTCCTCGCCGGGGCGCATCTCGTCGGGGATCGGCGCCTCCCTTGGCGCGCCACCCTCGTACACGTTGGCATGCTGCTCGATGACGTCGACGTAGCCCTTGAAGCCATCCGCGGAGCCGATGGGCAAGTAGACTGGCGCGATCTTCGGCCCGAAGCGGGCCTTCAGCTGATCCAGCACGGCGTCGAAGTTCGCGTTTTCGCGGTCCATCTTGTTGATGAAGATGAAGCGGGGGAGCTTCCGCTCCTCCGCCAGGCGCCAGACGGCCTCCGTCCCGACCTCGACGCCGGCGCTGGCGTCGATCACCACGATCGCTGCGTCGACGGCGGCAAGCGCCTCGATGACGTCGGCCTGGAAGTCGGCGTAGCCGGGTGTGTCGACGATGGTGATGCGCGAACCCTCTGCCTCGAGGGTTCCCATCGCCAGGTTGATGCTCTGCTTGCGCTTCTGCTCGTCCGGGTCGTGGTCGAGCGTTGCCGTGCCGGCGTCAACGCTGCCGAGCCGCTGGATCGCGCCGGCGTCGAAGAGCATCGCCTCGGCGAGACTCGTCTTGCCGGCGCCACCGTGGGAGATGAGGGCGACATTGCGGATTCGGTCAGGCGTGGTCGGCTTCATCGGTGCTCCTTGTGCGGCGGCCGGGCGGGACCTCCCGGACGATCAGGGGCGGATCATGGGACGGCAATTATAGGAACGGGTGCCGTTCAGCGGCGGCGGAGCTCCAGGCCGAGCAGGATGTAGAAGGCGGGGCTCAGCACGAGGCCGGTCAGCGCGGCGGGCACAGCCACCAGCGGATTCGTTGGCACCACGATCGTGAGCCGGCCAAGGTAGATGATCACGAGCATGATCCCTACGACTGCCCCCAGGGTGGCCAGGCCGACGGGCAGCGTGCCGCTGCGACGCGACTGGAGCATGAGGACCAGCAAGGCTAGGCCGCTGACGCCGAAGGTCATGAGTCCCCTGGGGTCCACCGGATTGGGAATCGCCGCGTCTGCCAGCACGTCGGCCAGCGGCGGATGGATCGCGTTCGCCAGCATGTAGCCGCCGTGGATGGTCGATGCGCCGGCGCCAATCGCCGCCAGCACGAAGCCGAGCAGTGCTACCGACGGGGCGGTGTCCTTCAGGCGGCCATATACGGCGACCAGGACGGTCACGCCGAGGAGACCACCGGTCATCAGCGCGCTGGCCGAGACAGCCGCGCCGAGCTGCGGCGCCCACTCCAGGACAATACCGCCGAGGAAGGCAATCGAATACACGATCCCGCCCACGCCGGCGAGGATCGCAGCGATACCTGCGGTTCGCTCGTACGCTCGAGCGGCTGGCGTGGTGGGCTCGGGCACGGCCATCGGGCGAAATGTAGCGCGGGCTTGTTGGTATGGCAATGATCTGCGCGGGCCAATCCGCCAGGTCCGTTGCTAGAATGCGGCCCTCCCGCACGTCGGCTGTGGCAACTCGCGTCGTCAGGTGCATCGGCCGGCGGGAGCTGATGAAGGAGGGCCGATGTCCGGCCATAGCAAATGGTCGCAGATCAAGCGACAGAAGGGCGCCAACGACGCCAAGCGTGGGGCGCTGTTCACCAAGCTGACCCGCGAGATCATCACGGCTGCACGACAGGGCGGCGGCGACGTCGAGGGCAACTACCGCCTGCGCATGGCGATCGACAAGGCCCGATCCAATTCGATGCCGGCCGAGAACATCAAGCGCGCCATCGAGCGCGCGACCGGCGCCGGGGCCGATGCCGAGCAGTACGAGGAGATCGTGTACGAGGGCCTCGGTCCGTCGAACGTGGCCGTCATCGTGGCCACCATGACCGATAACCGGAACCGGACCGCTTCCGAGATCCGGTCGATCTTCTCGAAGTCCGGCGGCTCGTTGACGCCGGTCGGCTGGCAGTTCGAGCAGCGGGGCATCATCTCGATCCCGTTGAACGGACGCGATCCGGACGAGGTGACGCTCGCGGCGATCGATGCCGGCGCTGCTGACATCGGGTCGCCGGAAGCCGGTGCGATTCTGGTCACCACCGACCCGGCCGATCTCGAGCGGGTACGTGCCGCCCTTGCCGCAGCCGGATACGAGGCAGACTCGGCGGAGCTCTCGATGGAGCCGACCACGCGCGTCGAGATCGGCGACGAGAAGGGAGCGCGAGGCGTGCTCACGTTCGTTGAACGCCTCGAGGACCTGGACGACGTGCAGAACGTCTACGCCAACTTCGACATCCCCGACGCGTTGATGGAGCAGCTGGAAGCCTCGGTCGCCTGAGGAATGGACCGCGAGGAAGCGGCGGCTGTTGCCGAAGGCGTCATCGCCCGGCTGCGCGCGACGAGCTACGACTCCCTGGTGGCGCGGCTGCTGGGCGAGATCGAGGTGGAGGAGATCGTCGGCGCCTCCGGCGTCACCTACCAGGCCGAAATCCAGGCCATGTGGGACGCCGGGAAGCCGCCGGCGCTCCTGGTGATGGTGGGTGTGGACGACGGCGGATTTCGCTCGTCCTTCTCTCCAGTGAGTCGAAGCTTTATCACGACGGGTCACGGAACGTTCATCGGCGAATAGGCGGCTGCGCCGCCGAGGCTAAGATCAGCGCGTGATCGCGCTGGGCATCGATCCTGGGACGGCCACCTGTGGCTTTGGCGTGGTCGAGCTGCGGGACGGAAACCTGCGCTTCATTGACGCCGGCGTGATCCGCACGAGTGCCACCGAGACCGATGCCGCGCGCCTCAGCCAGCTGCACACCGCCCTGGCTGCCCTGCTCGCCGAGCATCGGCCCGCGCGGATCGGCGTCGAGCGGCTCTTCTTCCAGCGCAACGTGCAGACCGCCATGGCCGTCGGGCAGGCGCGAGGCGTTGCGCTGCTGGTCGCGGCACAGGCCGGCCTGCCGATCGACGAGCCGACGCCCAATGAGGTGAAGCAGCAGGTCTGCGGCAATGGCTCGGCCGACAAGGAGCAGGTCGCCAGCATGGTCGCGCGGCTGCTCTCCGTCTCGCTCGACGGCGTCCCGGACGACGCGACCGACGCGCTGGCGGTGGCAATCGGCTGCGCCTATGCGGTCGGCGTCGAGCGCAAGCTGGCGTCGGCCCGATGATCGGCTCGCTGCGCGGGCCGGTGACGCACATCGGCCCCGACTACGTGGTCGTGGAGCTTGGAGGAGTCGGTTACCGGGTCGTCGTCGCGCCCAAGCTGCTGGCCCGCCTGCGTCCCGAGCGCGAGGCGCACTTCTTCGTCCATCATCTTGTCCGCGAGGACCAGCAGGCGCTGTTCGGCTTCGGCTCGTCGGAGGAACTGGCGTTCTTCGAGCTGCTGATGACGGTTACCGGCGTCGGCCCTCGTCTTGCGTTGGCCATCACGAGCGCTCACCCGGTCACGCGCCTGCAGCTGGCCATCGTGACCGACGACCTGGACGTGCTGACGTCGGTCAGCGGCGTCGGGCGCAGGACCGCGCAGCGGATCGTGCTCGAGCTCAAGGAGAAGATCCACGCCGCGGGCATCGCCATGGGCCCCGGCGGTCCCGCGGACTCGGACGTGGTGGCTGCGCTCGAATCCCTCGGCTACACCGCCAGCGAGGCGCGGCGGGCGGCAGGTACCGTGGCTGGCACCGATGGTGGCCTGGATTTCCGTATCAAGGCCGCGTTGCAGGAGCTGGCGCGTACGCGATGACCGATCCGCGCGAACGCTGGAGCGACCCGGAGGTCGCGCGACGCATCCTGGAGGAGTTCCATGTCTGGGCCGTTGTCGGCTGCTCCCCGGATCCGTGGCGCGCCAGCCACGGCGTCTCTCGGACGCTGATGGTGTACGGCTACGAGATGATCCCGATCTATCCGCGCCCGACCACCATCCATGGCATCGAGACGGTGCCGGACCTCGCCACCGCGGCTGCGAGCCGGCCGGAGGAGAGCCCGATCGAGGTGGTCGATATCTTCCGCGCGTCGCACCGTGCCGGAGCCCATGTGGACGAGGCGATCGCGATCGGTGCAAAGGCGGTGTGGATGCAGCTGGATGTCTGGGACGAGGCCGCCGCCCGGCGCGCCGCAGACGCGGGACTGCTCGTGGTCATGGACCGATGCCCGGCCATCGACATCCCCAACCTGGCTCGGGGCGCGTGACGCCGTCCATTCGACGCGCCCGACCCGACGAGGCTCCTGCGCTGCGCGAGCTGGCGCACCGGTCGAAGGCCCACTGGCCGTATAGCGCTGAGTTCCTGGCGGCCGTCGAGCCGATGCTGCAGCTGGATGCCCAGGACGTGGCACAGCACGAGGTGTGGGTGCTCGAGCTGGACGGCTCGGTCGCCGGGTGGCACCGGGTCACGCTCCACGGCCGGCGAGCGGAGCTCGAGGACCTCTGGCTGGAGCCGCCGATGATCGGCACCGGGCTGGGCAGGCTCCTGTTTGAGCACGCCGTCGGCCTGGCGGAAGCGGCCGAAGCGACTGTCCTGGAGTGGGACGCCGAGCCGTACGCCGAGGGGTTCTACAACGCGATGGGTGGCGAGGAGATCGGACGCTCGCCCTCCACCGCGGAGGAGGGCCGGACACTGGCCAGGATGCGGCTGGCGCTCCCTCAGCGCGGGACGCGGAAGAGATAGATCCCGAAGCCCAGCTGGTCGCGGCCGCCGCCCAGATAACGATCCCTGCCGGCGCGGGCGCGCTCCAGGAATGCGACGCGTTGCGGATCTGCCGAGTGCTCGAGGGCCCAGCGCTCAACCGCAGAGAGCCACTTCCACTCGTAACGGTCCCAGTCGCGCTGGCTGGCGCTCGCCGCCCACAGCGGGGTGAGGCCAAGCTCGATGCCGGCGCGCACGTTGTCGACGTGGCTGCCCATCTCGTCGCGCGTGGCGCCCAGCAGGACCAGGTAATCGTCAGTCGGCTCACGGCGCCAGAAGCCATCTGCCAGCAACAGCAGCCCACCCGGCGCCACATGCGGGTAGACCTGGCGGATCAGCGCGGTGAAGGTGTCGTGCTCCCAGCCCGGTCCCAGGGCCATCACCGCGTCGAATGGCGCGTCCGATCGGTACTCGAGGGCGTTCGCCTCGACCAGCTGGAGCGTGCCGTGGCGCAGCTCCATCGCCGCCGCGCGCGCCGCCGACAGAGTGAACGGGGAGATATCGACCCCGACGCCATGCACGTCGTAGCGCTCGACGACGCGTCGCAACGCCTCCGCCTTGCCACAGCCGAGGTCGAGGACGCGCGCCCCGGCCGGCAGGCGCATCTCGTCGATCACCTCGTTCAGGGTGGTGCCGGACAGCGGGTTCATGATCGCCATCTCGGCATGGGCGATGGCCGAGAAGCGGAAGCGCTGCTCCTCCTCCTTTGTCAGGCCGGCCGTGCGATCACCTCCGAACGACCAGGCCGATGCGCCCGAACGGCGGACGCGGATCGGCGTAGGTCTTTACACGTTCGTCCGTCTCGCTGACGGCTCCGGGATCCCACAGCCGGTTGGTCGCCTCGAAGCTGACCTCCGCCAGCTGTGGCCAGCGATCGAGCATGCGCAGCCCGATCTCGTGCACCAGGTGCTGGATGGAGAGGCTCACGAATGAATGGAACACGGCCGTCGCCAGGTCGGCCACCTGCTCGCCGGCAACGTAGCGCGCCGGAGTGGCGCCCAGCGCGTCGGAGGCATCGGTATAGCGCCAGCCGATGTCCGTCCAGATGTAGAGCGGCCGATCGCGCCGCTCGGGCAGGGTCGTGTGCTCATCGCGGGCGAAGTCGGCGAATGCACTGCCGGTGATCTTGATGAGCTGCATCTCGCTGCGTCCGGAGGCGTGGCCGGTGATCAACACGCCACCGCCGCCGTCTCGCTCCAGGTCGAGCGACGCGGTCGACGCGTCGTTCCGATCGCGGCTGAACAGCACGTCAGACTCCGTCCAGCCATCACCATCATCGGCGGGGACAACCGCGGCGGGGTAGGGGAGCTCGCGGCCGACCATCGTCAGCCGTTCCATGTGTGGGTAGGTGGCCAGGAAGCGCGATCCCACGTGATGCAGCCAGCCTTCAAGGGTGGCCGCCGTGCAGTCCAGAGAGGCCGCATGGATGAAGTTCTTCATCGTGTCGGTGGCCACCACCAGGCGGTTGTCGCCCAGGGTGTAGGCCTCCAGGAAGACCTCACCGCGAACGATCACCTCGATCTGGGCCGCCATTAGCGTGTTGCGCCGGCCGACGAATGGCGACTCGGGGATCGGGGTGACGCCCTCGAGGGGCGTTCCGTAGGTGCGGTAGACCTTGACGTCGGCCTTGCCGTAGTGGATGTCGTACTGCATCACACCTCCGTGCCGAGGCCGCGCAGCCGTCGCAGCCGATCCCCGGCAATGTAGATCGCATCGTCGACCGCGCGGCGCAGCTCGACGTCCCGATCGTTCCGCAGCGCGTGCTCGAGCAGTGGCACGATCTCGGTCTTCGGCCGGCCGGCCACGAAGACCACGTACCGGAAACCGAACCGCTCCTCGTAGATCCCGTTCAGCATCGCCAGCTCCTCGTAGGCGCGGGCTGTGTCGGCGGCGAGCTGGGCAAGCGTCTCCTCACGATCCTCTAGCGCTTCCTCTTCGTCGCCCGCGCCCTCGTCCCCGTAGCCCTGCTCAACGTAGGACAGCTCGGAGACGGACTCGGCATCGGCCCCGATGCGTGGATGGCTGTCGATTAATTCGACCTGCTCCTCTTCCGGCAGGCCGTGCGCGATCTCGAACGCCGCAGCCAGCAGTGCTTCGTCCGAGCCGAAGGGCCGCTCGAGCGCCAGTCGCTCCAGGAAGCGGGGAGCGCCTTCCACGAGCGGGGCAAGCTCGGTGACGAAGGCGGCAGCCGGCAGCCGATCAAGGTCGTCGAGCGCCGCGAACGGCGTCGTCTCCAGCCGGCGGTCCAAGGCGTCCCCGGTGAGCTCCAGCTCGATCAGGTCGCGTATCGGCAAGCCGTTGACCGAGTTCACTTCCGGAATCTCCGGCTTCAGCGCACGGTCGGCGTTCACCGCCCCCTCGTGGACCGCTGCGACCCGCAGGCCACGCCGCAGGTAGAAGTGGATGGCCGGCAGGTTGTCGTTGGTGGTGACCAGCCAGAGCCGATGGTGCCCGCTGGCGCTCGCCACCTGGCGTGCCGTCTCCAGCAGCGCAGTGCCGGCGCCGATCCCAGGCGGTTCGGCGATCAGCAGCACCACCTCCAGGCCCTTGTCCGTCTCGTGGACCGACGCCAGGCCGACCGGCTGCCCGTCCGCCTCCGCCAGCAGGCCCTCGATCGCCAGCGGGTCGATCAGCTGACCCAGCCGCGCCACCTGTGGGGAGCCCTGCAGGCGAGTGATGACGCCGCGTGCCCAGTCGTGGTCCGTCGGGGCGAGGTCGCGCACGGCGACGTCAGCCATGCGCGTAACGGAACTCATCACCCGGAGCGTGCGGCTCGGCGACGGTGTCGAACCAGGCCAGCAGCTCGCCGCTCTGCGGCTGTGCCTGGTAGACCATCCAGCGCTCCTCGCCACGCTTGAGGAAGACCGCCTCACCCTCCCGCAGCTGGACCAGATCGAAGGTGACGCTCTCGTCCTTCTCCTCCCAGCCGAGCATGCCCGGGGCGAAGTGCTTGATGCGGAAGACGAGACGGCCTTCCTCAGGCTCCATGCTGAGCAGCTCATAGAAGCGCGGCTTGTCGCCCTGGTGCCAGCGGAACATGCCCAGCATCATCCCGGCGTGGGGATCGGTCCATATCTCCTCGATGCGATCGGCGTCGTGCTCGCCGACCCAGCGACCCGACATCCAAGCCAGCTGCCGCGCGGTGGCGGGGATCGGGGTGATCGGGTGGATCGTG
>DASSCW010000127.1:0-2110 GCA_035697465.1 Candidatus Limnocylindria bacterium
GGCAGGTGACGTCGCCGCGCGCTCCCAGACGCCGTTCCCCGCCGAGCAGGCGGTCGCTGCCCCGGCAGCTCCGGCTCCCGCGGCCCCCGCTGCGCCGGTGGCCCGCGAGGGAGGCGCCCGCGCGCTGGCCAAGCCGCCGGTCCGCAAGTTCGCCAAGGACCTCGGCGTCGACCTCGCCAGCGTCCGCGGCTCCGGCGAGGGCGGGATCATCACCCGCGCCGACGTCGAGGCCCACGCGGCCGGCGGCGGCGCGGCAGGTGCCCAGGCAGCGCAGGTACAGCCGGAAGCAGCCGGTGCCGCCACGGCATACCAGGCTCCGGTCTTCGCCCGCTCGGGCGAGCGTGAGCAGCGCATCCCGATCAAGGGCGTGCGCAAGATGATGGCCCAGGCCATGGTCGACTCGGCGTTCACGGCGCCGCACGTCACCGAGTGGATCACCGTCGACGCCACCGCGACGATGGAGCTCGTCGAGCGGCTGAGATCAGACCGCGAGTTCAAGGACGTCAAGGTCACGCCGCTGCTGGTGCTGGCCAAGGCGATGTGCATCGCGATCCGCCGCTACCCGGAGATCAACGCCACGTGGGACGACGCGGCCCAGGAGATCGTGGTCAAGAGCTACGTGAACCTCGGCATCGCGGCCGCCACCCCGCGCGGGCTGATCGTGCCCAACGTCAAGGACGCCGACCAGATGACCATGCGCCAGCTCGCCGAGGCCATCGGTGCGCTGACCGCGACGGCGCGCGAGGGCCGCACCCAGCCGGCTGACATGTCCGGCGGCACGATCACGATCACCAACGTGGGCGTGTTCGGGGTCGACCTCGGCACGCCGATCATCAACCCGGGTGAGTCGGCGATCATGGCGTTCGGCGCCATCCGCCGCCAGCCGTGGGTGGTCACGGCGGCCGACGGCACCGAGACGATCGAGCCGCGCTGGGTCACCCAGCTGGCGCTGTCGTTCGACCACCGGCACATCGACGGCGAGCTCGGCAGCAAGTTCCTCGCCGACGTCGCCAAGGTGCTCGAGGACCCGGCCCGAGGCCTCGTCTGGGGCTGAGCCACCTGCTCCACGCCGTTCGGGGTGTTACCGCGCGCTATTGCGAGCGGTGACACCCCGAACGGCGTTGTGGGTCAGAGGGGCGGCGTGTGGGCCCCTGCCGCTGTTTTGGCGTCGGCCGCTGCCTTGGCGTCTGCATCAGCCTTGGCGTCGGCATCGGCCTGCCCGCGCTCGCTGTAGGCCGAGCCGGAGCGCAGCTCCACGTGCGGCAGCAGGAGCATCACGAGGAAGCCGAACACCATGACGCACGCACCGACGAGGAAGACCAGGTCCATCGAGTCCGAGAAGCCCTCGAGGAAGGGCTTGGCCAGACGCGGGTCGAGGTCGGTGAGGAACGAGCTGTCCTTGAGCACCCCGCTCGCCGAGGCCGCCCCGCCCGACTGCTGGGCCTGCGCGAACTGCTGGGCGAACTCGGCGTTGGCCGGGTCCCTCAGCGCCGCCTGGAACTCGGGCGTCGGCGCGATCCGCTGCATCGCCGAGGTGATCTTGTCGGGCACGGTCGAGAACAGGATGGACAGGAAGACGGCCGTGCCGATCGTGCCGCCGATCTGGCGGGTGAAGGTCGCCGTCGAGGTCGCGACACCGATCTGCTGCGGCCTGACGGCGTTCTGCACGGCCAGGGTCAGCGGCTGGAAGTTGAAGCCCAGCCCGATGCCGAAGAAGACCATCACGATCATGGTCTGCCACAGCGGCGTCTCGGCCTCGACGTAGTGGAAGACGAAGAGCGACACCGTCAGCAGCGCCGCCCCGATGATGGGGAAGTGGCGGTAGCGGCCGGTCTTGGAGATGGCCACGCCGGAGCCGACCGAGCCCGCCATGATGCCGAGGGTCATCGGCAGCAGGAGCAGGCCTGCCTGGGTCGGCGACGCACCCTTGACGATCTGCAGGTACAGCGGCAGGGAGGCCAGGCCGCCGAACATCGCGACACCGATGATGACCGACGCGATGGAGGCCACCCCCACGGTCCGGATCCGGAACAGCGCCAGCGGCAGGATCGCCTCCTCGCCCATGGCCCTCTCGATGATGAAGAACGCCACGGCCGAGATGAGGCCGATC
>DASSCW010000128.1:0-2547 GCA_035697465.1 Candidatus Limnocylindria bacterium
GGCGTGTTGCGGCGGAGCAGCTGCGCGACCACGCCCGGTCCGACGTCCATCAGGACGCGGGCGCCGCCTCCCTCGATCAGGTAGCCGGCGCAGGCTTCTCCGGGGTTGGGGCGGGCCGGGCTGCGGCCCAGGATGGTGAGCTTCATGTGGGCGGCATGGTAGGGCGGGCACCATCCGCGGCGTCAGTCACAAATGCGACCCGCGCTGCACGTAACTCGCCGCACGGCGGCCACGCGCGGCGACATCGGCTCAGCGGGCGTCGATGGGGACGTAGGAGCGCGCGGTCGGCCCGGTGTACACCTGGCGCGGCCGCCCGATCTTGGTCTCGGGGTCGTTGATCATCTCGTGCCACTGCGCGATCCAGCCGGGCAGCCGGCCGATGGCGAAGCAGTTGGTGAACATGTTCTTCGGGAAGCCGAGGGCGTGGTAGATCAGGCCCGAATAGAAGTCGACGTTCGCGTACAGCTTGCGCTCGACGAAGTACTCGTCGTGGATGGCGACCTCCTCCAGCTTCTTGGCAACCTCGAACAGCTCGCCGTCGGCGCCGGTGGCATCCAGCACCCGGTCGGCGGCACGCTTGATGATGGTGGCCCGCGGGTCGAAGTTCTTGTATACCCGATGCCCGAAGCCGGGCAGCTTGAAGCTCGAGTCGGGGTCCTTGGCCCTGTCGACCCACTTCTGGACGTCGCCGCCGTCCTCGACGATCCGCTCCAAGGTCCGGATCACCGCCTCGTTGGCACCGCCGTGCAGCGGTCCCCACAGGGCCGAGATGCCGGCGCTGATGGAAGCGTAGAGGTTGGCGTGGGCGCTGCCGACCATGCGCACGGTCGACGTGGAGCAGTTCTGCTCGTGGTCGGCATGCAGGATCAGCAGCAGGTCGAGCGCCTCCGCCACTTCCGGCTGGACCTCGTACGGCTCGGACGGAACGGCGAACATCATGTGCAGCAGATTTGCCGCATAGCCCAGGTCGTTGCGCGGGTAGACGTAGGGCTGGCCGATCGCCTTCTTGAACGACCAGGCCGCCAGGGTCGGCAGCTTGGCGATCAGCCGCAGGATGGTGAGCTCCACCGCGGCCGGATCGGCGATCTCGTGGCTGTCGGGGTAGAAGGTGCTCATCCCCACCGTGCCGGAGGCGAGCACCGCCATCGGGTGCGCGTCGTGCGGGAACGAGTCGAAGAAGTGGCGCATCTCCTCGCGGATGAGGGTGTGATGCGTGATCTCGGCCACGAAGTGGTCCAGCTCGGCACGGGTCGGCAGCTCGCCGTGGATGAGCAGGTACGCGACCTCCAGGAAGGTGCTGCTCTCGGCCAGCTCCTCGATGGGATAGCCGCGAAAGCGCAGGATTCCCTGCTCGCCGTCCAGGAAGGTGATGGCCGACCGTGTCGCGCCGGTGTTGCCGTAGCCGACGTCCAGCGTGATCAGGCCGGTGTCGCCGCGCAGCTTCGAGATGTCGGCCGCGACTTCGTCCTCGGTGCCGTGCACCAGCGGCAGGTCGACGGAGCGGTCCCCGTAGGTGAGTGAGGCCACATCGGTTCGTGGCGGCGCCTGGTTGGTCATGGCAGAAGGTCCTTCACAGCCTCACGTTCCTCGATGAGCTCGTCGCGGGTGGCGTCGATCATGGACTGTGCCCACTCACCGTGCTGGATGCCCTGCACGATCTCCACCTGGCCGGGCGCCGTTGCACGCAGGGGATATCCGAACACGAGGCCCTGCGGAATGCCATAGCCCGATGCGTCCGCTGGCGCGCGGACGGCCGCGCTGAAGATCTCGCCGGTGGGCCGGCTGACGTTGCGCACCGTGTCGATCACCGCGTTGGCGGCGCTGGCCGCGCTCGACTGGCCGCGCGCGGCGATGATGGCAGCGCCCCGCTGCTGCACCGCGCCGATGAAGTCGGTCTGGAGCCAGCCTTCGTCCCCGATCACCTCCGGCACGGGGCGGCCGCCGATGGTCGCGTGGTAGAAGTCAGGGAACTGGGTGCTCGAGTGGTTGCCCCACACCGCCAGGTCGCGAACCTCGGTGACGTCCACGCCGGCACGCTGGGCCAGCTGGCTGCGCCCGCGATTCTCGTCGAGCATGGTCATGGCGAACCAGCGGTCGTTCGGGATCTCCGGCGCGTTGGCCGCCGCGATCAAGCAGTTGGTGTTGCACGGGTTGCCCACCACCAGGACGCGCACGTCGTCCGCCGCGTTCTCGGCGATGGCCCGACCCTGCCCGGTGAAGATGCTGCCGTTGACGGTCAGCAGGTCCTTGCGCTCCATGCCCGCCTTGCGCGGCACCGCGCCCACGAGCAGCGACCAATTCACTCCGCGAAAACCTTCGTTCAGGTCGCTGGTCGGCACACACCCTTTGAGCAACGGGAACGCGCAATCCTCCAGCTCCATGATGACGCCGTTGAGCGCCTTCATTGCCTTTTCGTCGGGGATTTCGATCAGGTGAAGGATCACCGGCTGGTTGGGTCCAAACATCGCGCCGGAGGCGATGCGGAACAGGAGGGCGTAACCGATCTGACCAGCGGCGCCGGTCACAGCAACACGGATGGGTCCATTA
>DASSCW010000129.1:0-2375 GCA_035697465.1 Candidatus Limnocylindria bacterium
CCGGATCAAAAATGAAGTCGGCCAGATCATCGATCGAGATTCCAGCGGTTTCTAGCTCGGTCTGCGAAAATCGCACCAGGCGGCGCACCGAACTCAGCGAGCTGGCTAGTGTAGCGTCCCAGAAATAACGTTACAAAGGCGGCCGAGCTTGGCGAGGATGTTGTCGGCGGTGGCCGTCCAGGCGAAGGGCCGCGAGCCAGCGTTGTAGGCGGCAACGAAGGCGCTGATCCGGGTGACCAGGTCCTTGGCGCTGGCGAACGAGCCGCGCCGGATCTCGCGGCTGGTCAGGATCGCGAACCAGCGCTCGACCTGGTTGAGCCAAGAGGCGTAGGTCGGGGTGTAATGAGTATGGAAGCGCGGCCGCGCCGCGAGCCAGGCGCGGACCTTGGGATGCTTGTGGGTGGCGTAGTTGTCGACGACGAGGTGGACGTCCAGATGGCTCGGCACCGCACCGTCGATGCGCTTGAGAAAGGCCAGGAATTCCTGGTGGCGATGGCGTGCCCGGCACTGGGCCAGGACCTGGCCATTGGCGACGTCGAGGGCGGCAAACAAGGTGGTCGTGCCGTGCCGCTTGTAGTCGTGGGTGATGCCATCGACGTGGCCGAAGCCCATCGGCAGCATGGGTTGCGTGCGCTCCAGCGCCTGAATCTGGCTTTTTTCGTCGACGCACAGGACGACCGCGTGATCCGGTGGATTGAGGTACAGCCCGACGATGTCCCGAACCTTCTCCACGAACAGCGGGTCGGTCGACAGCTTGAAGCTCCTGGCACGGTGCGGCTGGATCCCGAACAGCCGGAAATAGCGCTGCACCGTGCTTTTCGAGATCCTGCAGGCCTCGGCCGCGCTACGGACGGTCCAGTGCGTACCGACGCGCGGGCGGCTCTTCAGGACCGTCGCCAGCAGGTTCGCCACGGCCTCGTCATCATGGCTGCGCGGACGTCCGGGCCGCTGCTCGCCGTAGAGCCCAACCAGACCCAACTCGAGGAACCGCTTGCGCCAGTGACTGACCGCTGGGATCGAGAGGCCGACATCCCGCGCGATCTCGGTGTTCGAGGCGCCCTCTGCCGATGCGAACACGATGCGCGCCCGGCGCACCAGACCATGCGGTGCTGTCCGGGAGCGGACCAGATCGCTCAAACTGTCCCGCTCCGCCTCGCTCAGCTCGATCTCCTGTTTCCGCGGCCGGCCCATGCTACTCCTCCCAAAGCCCAGGACCAGCATGCCACCGCACCTCAAATTACACACGTTATTTCTGGGACGTCACACTAGCTGTGGTTGCTATGAAGGTTGTTCATCCGGAGCGGGCCTGGGAGACTGGTGGTTGCCCGCCATCAGCGCCCAAGCCGGAGCCCCGGATGAACATCCACAAGAATGCGCGCACGACGCCCCACAGTCGACTCCTGATGGTTCGCCGCGTGCTCGATGAGAATCGTCCCGCAGCCAAGGTCGCCGCCGATTTCGGCGTCAGTGAGCGCACCGTGCGCAAGTGGCTGGCGCGGTGGCGAGCGGGCGGCGAGCCGGCGCTCAACGACCGCAGCTCGGCGCCCGCGCGCCAGCGCCGGCTGCCGCCCGAGCAGGTCGCCGCGATCGCAGCGCTCCGTCGCCAACGGCTGACCTCGCCTGGGATCGCCCGCCGCCTCCGCCTGCCGCTCTCGACCGTCGGCTGTGTCCTGCGTCGCCTCGGTCTCGGCCGCCTCAAGAACCTCGATCCACCCGCGCAGGTCGTGCGCTACCAACGCGAGCGCCCCGGCGAGCTCGTCCACATCGACACCAAGAAGCTTGGGCGGATCGCCGGCATCGGGCATCGCATCACCGGCCGCCGGTCCGGCATGATCAACCGCCACCGCGGCATCGGCTGGGAATACCTGCACGTCGCCGTCGATGACGCCTCGCGCCTGGCCTACACCGAGATCCTCCCCGACGAGCGCAAGCCCAGGGCCATCGCCTTCCTCGAGCGGGCGCTGGTCTGGTTCGCGCGCCATGGCGTCACCGTCGAGCGGATCATGACCGACAACGGCAATGCCTATCGCAGCCATGCCTTCCGAGCCGCCTGTACCGGCGCGGGCGTGCGGCATCTGCGCACCAAGCCGTACACGCCGCGCACTAACGGCAAGGCCGAGCGCTTCCTCCAGACAGTCATGCGCGAATGCGCCTATGCTCACGCCTTCCAGTCGTCCCAGGAGCGCGCCGCCGCTCTGCCTCGCTGGCTGCACATCTACAACGTGCACCGGCCACATACCGCCCTCGCCGGACAATCACCGATCAGCCGGCTCGTCGTGAACAACCTGCTTGGTAACGACAACTAGCGAGCTGCCGCCGAAGTCCGGATCGGGCGAAGGGCCGTTCTACCGCATAGTCGAGTACGTGCTCGCGTC
>DASSCW010000130.1:0-8887 GCA_035697465.1 Candidatus Limnocylindria bacterium
GAAGCGCTAGGCACATAGACCGATTGGCCCCGGCGGGATCGCCGGGGCCCTTTGGTATCATCGGCTCCCGATGCAAGAGGGCGATCTTCCCGACCGGTGCTGGACGCGATCAGCGATTTCCTAGGAACGTTCCTGCGCGGCGGGTGGACGGCGCTGCTCGACATCGCGCTGGTCGCGATCATCATCTACTGGGTCTTCATCCTGATTCGCGGCACCCGCGCGGTGCGCATCGTGATCGGCCTTTCCATCCTGTACCTCGTCTACCTGGCCGCCGAGGCTGCCAACCTGCAGCTCCTCTCCACCCTGCTGCAGACCGGAGCCGTGGTGGGACTTTTCGCCATCGTGGTCGTCTTCCAGCCCGAGCTGCGCCGCGCGCTGGAGCAGATCGGCCGGGTGGGATCGTTCAACCGCTTCTTCGTCTCGAGCGAGATCTCGGGCGCTGAACGCGTCGCGCGTGAGATCAGCCGCGCCGCTCGGCTGCTGGCGGGCTCCCGGCACGGGGCGCTGATCGTGATCGAGCGCGAGACCGGGCTGCAGGACCTCGCCACCGATTCCGGCGTCCCGCTGCATGCCGACCTGCGTGCCGAGCTGCTGGCCACGATCTTCTATCACGGCACCGCCCTGCACGACGGGGCGGTCATCGTCTCCGGCGAGCGAGTCGTGGCGGCAGCCGTGCTGCTGCCCCTGTCGCAGAACGTGCTCGACAGCGAGCGCTACGGCACGCGGCATCGCGCCGCCATCGGCATCAGCGAGCAGACGGATGCGATCGTGGTGGTGGTGAGCGAGGAGACGGGCTCCATCAGCCTCGTCCAGCGCGGTCGCATCGAGCGCAACCTGACCGAGGAGCAGCTGCGCCGGCGCATCTTCAACATGATCCGCCCGCAGGCCCCGCGTCAGCGCGTGCCGCTCCTGCGCCGCTCGCTGGAGGGTCGCTGGGAGCTGAGCCGGGAGCGACAGCCGGAGGAGCCGATCGATCCCGAAGCGCGGGTCGTGGGCGGAGCGCCGCCCGAGGCTGGCCCGCGCGTGGCGCCGGCCGATCGTCAGCGCTAGATGAGCTGGCTGCTGCGCAACTGGCACCTGAAGCTGGCCGCCGCCGGCCTGGCCACGGTGCTCTACACCGGCTTCGTCTATTCCGGCTCGTTCACGGAGCAGCCGTTTCCGGGCCTGCCGATCGAGGCGATCAACCAGCCGGACGGCGCCTATCCGTTGACGCAGCAGCTGGGGACGGTGGACGTGCAGTACCGCCTCTCCACCACCGCCCGCGAGCGAGTCACGGCGGAGTCGTTCTCGGTGACGGTGGACCTCGCCGGATACGACATGGAACAGGCTCCCGAGCGGCAGTCATTGCCCGTCCGCGTGACCTCGATCCAGGACGGGGTCGAGATCCTCAGCTGGACGCCCACCAGCGTAGCCGTCGCCCTGGACCAGCTTGCGCAGCGGCAGGTCCGTGTGACCGTCGAGACAGGGGACGTGCCGGAAGGGCTGGCGATCGGGACACCGCGCCTGAGTCACGACGAAGTCACCGCCAGCGGGCCGCAGAGCCAGCTTGGCCGGGTCGACCGCGCCGTGGCTCGCGTCCAGGTCTTCGAGTCGGGGATCGACATCCGACAGCCGCAGGTGCTGCTGGTGCCGGTCGACATCGATGGACGCCAGGTCGAATCGGTGGAGCTCGACCCGCCGTCGATCACCGTGGAGATCGACGTGCGCACGGTCGAGACCAGCAAGACCGTTCCCATCAGGCCGCAGCTGGTTGGCACGCCAGCCGAGGGCTACCAGATCGGAGCGGTGACGGTCGAGCCATCGGTGGTCACGATCTTCGGCCTGCCGGCCGCGCTCGAGGAAGTGGCTGAGGTCACGACCGAGCCGATACCTGTTGGCAGCGCGACCGCCAGCGTCGTACGCGACGCGGAGCTCGTCCTGCCGGAAGGCACCCGCCTCGCGGCGGAGGCGACGCCACCCGTCGTGAGCGTGATCATCAGCCCCGCCCTGGCGACCCGCACCTATCTCGTGGGCGTGGCGTGCGAGGGGGTCTCGAGCGGCTCGGCCTGCCTGCCGCAGCAATCGCAGCTGGCCATCGTCCTGGAGGGGCCGGCGACGGTGCTTGCAACCCTCGACCCGGCCGACCTGACGCCCGTCCTGGACGCCTCGGGCCTCGGACCCGGCGAGCACGAGCTGACGCCCAGCTTCTCCCTGCCGGATGGGGTCCAGCTCATCCGCGTGTCGCCCGGGCAGGTGACGATTGTCATCCAGCCGCCCGCCACGCCAACGCCAGCTCCCTGATGGGGCGCCTCTTCGGAACCGATGGCATTCGAGGTGCCGCCAACGTCTACCTGACACCCACGCTGGCGACGGATCTCGGACGCGCCGCGGGACACCTGCTCGAGGCGGCGGGCGGCAGCGTGGTGGTGGGGCAGGACACGCGCCGCTCCGGCGACATGCTGGTAGCCGCGGTGACCGCCGGGCTGACGTCGGTGGGAGCCGATGTGCTGCAGCTGGGAGTGGTCACCACGCCCTGCCTCGTCCAAGCCGCATCGACCGGCGGGCACGTCGCGGGCGTCATGGTGTCCGCCTCGCACAACCCGGCCGACGACAACGGACTGAAGGTCGTCTCCGCCGGCCGCAAGATCGACGACGCCCTGGAGGAGGAGCTCGAGCGGCTCATCCTCAACCCGGAGGCGCTGCCCCGGCCCCGCAACGCCGACCTCGGGACCGTGCGCTTCGACCCGGGGCCAGCGGTGTCCGCCTACCGGCGGCACCTGCTCGAGATTGCGGGCGACACCCTCAGGGGACTGCGCATCGGCCTTGACTGCGCCAACGGCTCGGCATCGGGAATTGCGCCAGACCTTTTCGACGAGATGGGCGCTGAGGTGACGATCATCAACGCCAGCCCGGATGGCACCAACATCAACCTCGACTCGGGCTCAACCCATCCGCAGGGCCTCGCGACGCTGGTCGCGGAGCGTGGGCTCGACATGGGCTTCGCATTCGATGGCGACGCCGATCGGCTGATTGCCGTCGACGCGGCCGGCGGCCTGGTCGACGGTGACGCGGTCATGGGGATCTGCGCGTTGCGGATGCTCGCGGCAGGCACCCTCCGCAACGCGACGCTGGTCGTGACCGTCCTGAGCAACGGTGGCCTCGATCGTGCGATCCGCGCTGCAGGTGGTCGGGTGCTGCGCACCCCCGTCGGCGACCGCCACGTCATGGAGGCGATGGTGCGCGAGGACGCGTCACTGGGCGGCGAGCAGTCCGGCCACGTCATCTTCAGGGATCGGGCGGACGCGGGAGATGGAATGCTGACGGCAATCGAACTGGTGAAGGCGGTGCGAAGTGCGGGTGGAAGGACGCTCGCCCAGCTCGCCGCGGACATTCCGAGGCTTCCGCAGGTGATGCTAAACTCCGCCGTCCGTCAGAAGGACTCCTGGGAGCAGGATCCCGTCTTCGCCAGCGCCGTGGCGGATGCCGAGACTCGCCTCGGCACGCGGGGGCGCATCCTCGTTCGACCCTCGGGGACGGAGCCGAAGCTTCGGATCATGGTCGAGGGTGACGAGCTCGGCGAGATCACCGAAATCGCCCGCGAGCTCGACGAGCTCGCCAAGGCGCGCCTGGACTAGGGAAAGGAGGCGCCCATGTGCGGCATCGTCGGCTACGTTGGCCCGCGCGACGCGGCGCCCATCCTGCTGGATGGTCTGCGGCGCCTCGAGTACCGCGGCTATGACTCGGCCGGCATCGCGGTGCTGACCGCCGGTGGCGACGTCTTCATCGAGAAGAAGGCGGGGAAGCTCACCAACCTCACCGATCACCTCAACGGCAGCGCGCCAGCTGGCCACCCGGGCATCGCGCACACGCGCTGGGCGACCCACGGCCGCCCGAACGACGCGAACGCGCACCCACACACCGACTGCACGGGCCGCCTGGCGCTGATCCACAACGGCATCATCGAGAACTACCGTGAGCTGAAGGACCGCCTCCAGGGCGGTGGCCATCGGTTCAGCTCGGAAACCGACACAGAGGTGCTGGCGCACCTCATTGAAGACCGGTATGACGGCGACCTCGTCGAGGCCGTTCGCACGGCCCTGCACGAGGTCCGGGGCGCGTACGCCATCGGCGTGATGCACACCGATCATCCAGACCGCATCGTCGGCGCGCGCATGAACGTCCCGCTGATCGTGGGCATCGGGAAGGGCGAGGCGTTTCTGGCCAGCGACGTGCCCGCCATCCTGGAGCACACCAAGAACGTGGTGATCCTGCAGGAGGGCGACATCGCGGACGTGACCGCGGACGGCGTGCGGATCCTCCAGCTCGACGGGGTGGACGTTGAGCGCGAGGTGACGCGCATCCAATGGAACATCGAAGCAGCGGAGAAGGGTGGCTTCCCGCACTTCACGCTGAAGGAGATCTACGAGCAGCCTCACGCCATCCAGGAGGCGCTGCGCGGCCGCGTCGACGAGCTGGGGAAGGTGACCCTGCCCGAGCTGGAGGCGATCGAGGAGAAGCTCCGGGTCGCCGAGCGCGTCTACCTGGTCGGCTGCGGGACGGCTCGCTACGCCGCTGAGGTGGGGGCGCACCTCATCCAGGAGTGGACCGGCCTGCCCGCATCGAGCCAGATCGGCAGCGAGATGCGTTACTCGCCGCCACCGATCGACGAACGGACCCTGGTCATCAGCGTCAGCCAGTCCGGCGAGACAGCCGACACGCTGGCGCCAACCAGGTTGGCCGACGAGCGCGGCGCCACGATCCTGGTGGTCACCAACGTGGTCGGCAGCGCGCTGACGCGCGACGCCGACGCGGTGTGCTACCTGCAGGCCGGGCCGGAGGTTGCCGTGGCGTCGACGAAGGCATTCGTCACCCAGGTCGTGGTCCTGGAGCTCATCGCGCTGCACCTGGCCCAGCTGCGCGGCACGCTCAGCGAGCGACGGGTGAGCCTCTTCGGACGCGGGCTGCGCGGCCTTCCGCGCCTGGCGGCGGAGACTCTGGCACTGGCGCCACAGGTCAAGAAGCTGGCGCAGCGCTGGAGTCGTGTGCGGAACGTGATGTACATCGGGCGCAGCCTCGGGTATCCGATCGCGCTGGAAGGCGCCCTCAAGCTCAAGGAGCTGTCCTACGTGCATGCCGAGGGCTATGCCGCCGGCGAGCTGAAGCATGGGCCGATTGCGCTGCTGGACCGCGACACGCCGCTGGTGGCGGTTGCCACCGCCGGCGCAACGTACGAGAAGGTGGTCAGCAACGTGGCCGAGGTACGCGCCCGCGAAGCGCCCGTCGTGGCGGTGGCGACGGTGGGGGACGACGAGATCGCGCGCTACGCCCAGGATGTCCTGTACGTGCCCGAGACGCTGGAGCAGCTGACCCCGATCATCGCGATCCTGCCGCTGCAGCTGCTCGCGTACGAGGTTGCTGTCGCGCGCGGGACCGACGTCGACCAGCCGCGCAACCTGGCGAAGTCCGTCACGGTCGAGTAGCCGAACCTCGATGGGGCGCCACGAGATCGGGGTCGACCTGGTCGACATCGACCGCATCGTTGCGGTGCTGGAACGCTTTCCGAATCGGTTTCGCGACCGCGTGCTGACCGAGGCGGAAGCGCGCTACTGCGGACGCAAGGTTGAGCGCATCGCCGGCCGCTGGGCCGCCAAGGAGGCGATCAGCAAGGTGCTCGGCCTCGGCGTGCGCGGAGTCGGCTGGCGCGAGATCGAGGTGCTGCCGAACTGGGCGGGCGCTCCACAGGTCCGCCTTCACGCGCGGGCCGCCGCACGGGCGGCCGCGCTCGATCTGGAGGACGTGACCGTGTCGATCTCGCATGAGCGACGCATGGCAGTGGCCGTTGCGATCGCCCATCGCCGGGAGGGCTGAGGCATGGCAGAGGTCGCAGCCCTCACTGCGGAATGGGTCGCAGCGCGCCTGCCGCCACGCCCCGAGCGCGCGCACAAGGGAAGCTTCGGTCGCGTGCTGGTGGTCGCCGGCTCGATGGAGTACGCCGGCGCCGCCCTGCTGGCAGGCCTCGGCGCCATGCGCAGCGGAGCCGGCCTCGTCTGCCTCGCCACGCCGGAGTCGGTGGGTGGACATCTGCTGGGCATCGTTCCCGAGCTGACCGCGATGCCGCTGGCGGAGGAGGCGCCGGGCCTGATCGGGCCGAGCGGCTGGCGGCGCGTGACGACCGAGGCGCGCGGGTACGACGCCGCCGTGGTGGGTCCCGGCCTCGGCCGCCAGCCCTCGACCCAGCGTCGTGTCCGCGGCTTCCTGGCCGAGCTGAAGCGGCCGGCCGTCGTCGACGCCGACGCGCTGAACGCACTGGCGGCCGAGGATCGATGGTGGCGTCCACTCTCGACTCCGGTGGTGCTGACGCCGCATCCAGGCGAGTTCGCCAGGCTTCTGCGCCGGCCCTTGGCCGCGGACCTCTCAGAAGATGACGCGGCACGAGCGGAGGAGGCCACCAACGCGGCCGTCACCTGGCGCCAAGTTGTCGTCCTGAAGGGAGCACGCACGCTCATCGCGGGACCTGACGGTCTGCTGCTGCGCTCCGATGTCGCCACGCCTGCGCTGGCCACTGCTGGCAGCGGCGATGTGCTCTCGGGGGCGATCGGTGCGTTCCTGGCGGCCGGCTGCTCAACGATCGACGCGGCAGCCTGCGGGGTGGCGGTGCATGGCGCGGCCGGGCTGCTGGCAGAGCGGCGGATCGGCCGCGCCGGTGTCATCGCGCGCGACCTGGCCGCGCTGTTGCCGGAGGCGATGGAGCAGTTCCGCGGCGGCAGGTCGTCATGACCGAGGCGGCGCGAAGCCCGCATCGGGGCTGGATCGAGCTCGACCACGACGGCCTGCGGCAGAACCTGGGGGTGCTGCGGGCAACTGCCGGGTCGGGCAAGCAGGTGATCGCGGTGGTCAAGGCCAACGCCTACGGGCATGGAGCGGTCGAAACCAGCCGGACGCTTCTGGACGCGGGGGCGGAACGACTGGCGGTGGCCACCCTGGGCGAGGGCCTGGAGCTGCGCGCGGCGGGGGTGAGCGCGCCGATCCTGGTGCTGTGGGCGCTCGGCGAGCCGGAGGCCGCACCCGCGCTGGACGCTGACCTGGAGCCGATCGTCCACGACAGCGCCGGTATCGAACTGCTGGAGCGCGTCGCGGCCGGAAGCGGCCGCCGCGCATCGGTCCATCTGAAGATCGACACCGGCCTGGGGAGGCAGGGAGCCACTCCCGAGGAAGCGCTCGAGCTGGCGACGAGGATTCGACGCAGCCGTCACCTGGAGCTGGCGGGGACATTCAGCCACCTGGCGGTGCCAGGCGATGACGATGCCTACACGGAGGTCCAGCTGCTGCGCCTGGCACAGGCGCTGGACGCCATGCGCTCCGCCGGGGCCGATCCGGGGCTGGTGCATGTCTCGGCAACTGGCGGCATCCTGGCAGGCGCCGGAGACTTCGCCGATGCCATTCGCCCCGGCCTGGGCCTGTACGGGCTGCTGCCGCAGTGGGCGATCGATCGCGATCCGGGATTGCGGCCGGTGCTGTCGCTGAAGGCGATGGCGCTGCGCATCTTCGACGTGCCGGCCGGAACGCCGATCGGCTACGGCCTCCGCTACCGGGCCGCGCGGGCGACCCGCATCGCCACCCTGGGCATCGGCTACGGGGATGGCTGGCCGCGCGTACACGCCAACAACGGGCGCGTGCTGGTCCGCGGCGCCTTCGCGCCCATCGTCGGGGCGATCAGCATGGACGGGCTGACCGTCGATCTGGGCCAGATCGATGATGTAACCTACGGCGACGAGTTCGTCCTGATCGGCGAACAGGCGGGCTCGCGAATTTCGGCCGATGAGGTCGCGGCGGAGCGTCGCACCATCAACTACGAAGTTACGACCGCCCTCCGCGGCCGGCTTCCTCGCCTCCACCTCGGAACCTGATGCCTGTCCCGATCGAAATCGACGTCTGGCAGGGGGAAATTGCCGAGCTCGAGGTCGACGCGATCATCGTGCCGGCCAACGAGAGCCTGTTCATGACGCTTCCAGTTGCGCGCTCGATCCGCCGCGTGGCCGGCGAAGCGGTGGAACGCGCCGCCGTCGATCAGGGCCCGATTCAGCCCGGCACCGCGGTGGTCACCGGCGGCGGCAACCTGGCCGCCTCGTATCTCATCCACGCCGTCGCCGTTGGGCACGAACTCAAGGCAAGCCAGGATGAGCTGCGCTCCGCGCTGAACGCCGCCTTCGAGATCGCCGCGCGCCTCTCGCTCGTCCGCGTCGCCTTGGCGCCTGTCGGCACCGAGCGCGGCGTCTTCACCCCGGAAGAGTCGGCGGCCGCCCTGGTCGAGGTGCTCCAGGAGCGACGCCGATCCGGCGACGCGATTCCTATGTCGCTGGTCGTCACCGTGGCGAACGCAAACGAGGCCGCCGCCTTCCGATCGGCGACCGAGGCACTGCGGGCCGCCTTCCGATGAGCGACGAGCGCAGCGAAGCGCTCGCCGCCGAGCTGCGTCGCCGGGGCCTTGCCACGCCTGCGCACCTGCTGCTCGAGGCACACCGTCCGTTCCGGCCCCTGCTGGCGAACGCAGCCCTCTTCCTCTCGCCAATCGTCAGGCCGCTGCTCGGCAACCGGTTCGACGGCGTCCAGGAGCTGCTCGACGACGACGCAGGGTACGACCGCCTGATCGACGAGCTGGAGCGCGGCTGATGCCCGACATCGGCCGCGCGGTGGGCGACCTGCTGGGATTCATCGGCGAGCAGGTCGGGGCTTCGTCTCTCCGCCTCGGCCCGATCCCGACGCTCGCCATCCTGGGAGTGCTGCTCGTGCTCCTCTCCCTCGTCGCACGTCCCTCGACGCGCTGGACGGTCCGCGACCTCGGCCGCCTGGCGATGGTGAAGCGCGCGATGGCGCTGGCTGCCGAAGCCGGCGGGTCGGCGGTGCTTTC
>DASSCW010000131.1:0-3265 GCA_035697465.1 Candidatus Limnocylindria bacterium
GGGGCTCCACCTTCTGGATCGACGTTCCCATCAGCCGCTGAGCCGCCGGGGTTGGTTGCGCCGTCAAGCAACGGTCTGTCAGCATGGGGACCGATGAGCGCCACCTCCGTCCCCAGCCCACGCGACCCGCGCCTCGAAGCATGGCGCACGTTCCTGTACGCGCACGCGCAGGTGCGGCGCCAGCTCGAACGAGAACTGCAGGTTGAGCAGTCGATGAGCCTGGCCGACTACGAGCTGCTGCTGATCCTCGCCTACTCCGACGGCCGTCGCCTGCGCATGAGCGAGCTGGCCGACATGCTGGCCCTGTCGCGCTCCGGCGCGACGCGGCTCATCGACCGCCTCGAGGCGGAGGCGCTGGTGATGCGGGTGAGCTGCGACACCGACCGTCGCGGCCAATGGGCGCAGCTGACCGATCGCGGCTACGACCGCCTGCGTGTCGCGTCGCCGACGCACCTTCGCGGCGTGGCCGAGCACTTCCTCGACCGCATCCCGGCGGCCGAGTTGGAGACCCTGCGCTGCGCCCTCGGACGGGTGCTCGAGCCAAGCTGACCGCTCAGCCGCCTGCTTCCTCGTCGCGCAGGCCGCGCACCATCGTCGCTCTCGGATCCTCCGGTGCGATGCGCAGGAACCGATCGAACTGGCGCACCGCCTCGGCAGAATCGCCCAGCCCTCGCGCGATCAGCCCACGGAAGAACGGGATTTCCCGATCGTCCTCGCCGACGACGGCTGCCATCTGGTCGGTGGCTGCCTCAGCCTGCTGCCATTCCCCCACACGGATGAAGAGGGTCACCAGCCGCTGGTGCGCGTCGCGGCTGTCCGGGGCGGCGTCGCGCAGCAGGAGCAGGCTCACCAGCGCCGCCGCAACGTCCTCCGCGGAGCCGCCCGCCAGGTAGAGGTCGGACAGCTCCGCCAGCGCGGCGGTGTCACGTGGGTTGACCGTGACCACGTCGGTCAGGACGCGGATGCGCTCGACGCGCGCGTCGCGCTCGGCGATGCGGAAGGGCGCCGGCAGCGCGTAGCCGGCAAGCAACAGCAGCGCCAGGGCGCCGGCAATCACCGCCGGCAGGCGCAGGCTCGAGCGGGATGGCGCCGCTTCAGGCGCTGTAGGAGCCGCATCAAGCGCCTTGCGCGTCGCGACGGCGTGCGCTTCAGCCTCGTCTCGCTGGACCCGATAGCCCTCCTCGTCCAGCGACCCGGCACGCCTGTCCGCCTCGACGTCGCGCAGCGCCTCGAGGGCCAGGCGGTGACGGACCTCGAGCGCCTCCCGTTCCTCGTCCATCGGCTCGGCCGGCGAACGATCACGGTCGAGCAGCGGCCAGGCGACGGCGAGCGCGACCGCGCTGCCGAGGAGCGTCAGGAGAAGGGCCTCAGCCATCGAGCGCCTCCAGCTCGTCGCGCACGCGACGGCGATCCTCGTCCGAAGCCGGCGGTTCGCCAGCCTCGACCGGGGTAGGAGCCCGCCGCACCCACAGGATGAAGGCCGCCACGCCCAGCAGCAGCGCGCCCACTGGCAGCAGCCAGATGAGCGGGTCGGCCGGCTGGAGCAGGATCCACTTACCGTAGCGCGCAACGAAGTGCTGACGGATCTGGTCCGGCGTGCGCCCCGCCGCCAGCTGCTCGGCGATATCGCGACGGATGGCATCGGCCGTGGCGGTGCGCGACTCGGCCACCGAGAGCGACTGGCAGTCCGGACAGCGCAGCTCGGCGGCGAGCTGGGCCGCCTGCTCCGTAGGCTCGATCGGCGCCGAGGGTCGTGACAGCTGCAAAGCCAGCAGGACACCCAGGCCCAGCAGCGCGACCGTGGCCAGTGGAGTGAGCCGCCTCACGTGTCGACCCCCAGCGCCGCCAGCTGCTCGGCCAGCACCTCCGCGGTCAGCGGGCCGATATGGCGATAACGGACGATGCCGGACGCGTCCACGAAGAAGGTCTCGGGCGGACCGGTGACGCCCAGCTCCAGCGCGATCCGATCGGACGGATCGGCCAGATCGGGCCATCCGCCATCCCCGTACTCGGCCAGGAACGACCGCGCGGCCTCGGGTGTGTCGTGATACACCAGCCCGACGAGCTGCAGCTCGTCGCCGTGGCGGCGGGCGACGTCCAGCAGCAGCGGGTGCTCGTCCACGCACGGCGCACACCAGGACGCCCAGACGTTGATGACGGCCGGCCGGCCGGCGAGCGACGCGGTGGTGAACGGCTCGTTCCCCAGCGTCGTGCCGGTCAGAGCGGGCAGCGGCTGTCCGACCAGCGGCGACGGAATCAGACGTGGATCACGCCCCAGGCCGGTGAACAGCAGCCAGCCGAGCGGCACAGCCAGTACCGGGATCAGCAGCCAGCGCCACACGGCGTGCGGCCGAGCCATCGGTCAGGCCACCGCCTCTGCCGGCCGAATCGCGAGCCGTCGCCGCTCCGGCCAGATGGCGAAAACCGCGCCAATCGCAACAATCGCGCCGCCCAGCCAGATCCAGCCGACCAGCGGATTCACGAAGACGTGCAACGTCGCCGCGCCGTTGGTCGGGTCGTAGCCCAGTAGGGTCACGTAGAGGTCCTCACCCAGCGAGCTCCGGACGACGGGCGTCGCGATGGGCGTGGTGGAGCTCGGGTAGTCTCGCAGCGCGGTGGCGACCCCGCCTGATTGCGGGCCGGACAACGTGAGCTCGGCGCGTGTCTCGCGGACCCGGGCGTCCGAGGCCAGGGGCTCGATCACCAGCTGGTCATGGCGGACCCGGTACGCCCCCAGGGTCATCTCTTCGCCGGGTCGGAGGGTCGCCGTCGTCTCGATGCCGAGCGTGGCCGACACCGCGATCGCGATCGCCATGACACAGATGCCTGCGTGCACCAGGTAGCCGCCGTATCGGCGCCGGTTGCGCGTCGCCAGCCGCCAGGCCGCGAGCGGAAGCCGCTCGTCGCGGGATCTGCCGCGCGAGCGGGCTCCGCGTACCAGCTCTTCGCCCATCACCGTCAGCACGAAGGCGGCGAAGCCGATCGCTGTCAGCGGCGCCACCGCCTGCAGGCCAAGCAGCCACGCCGCCGCCACGCTTCCGACCGCCACCAGCACCGCGAGCGAGAAGCGCTCGCGCAGCGTGCGCCACGAGGCGCCGCCCCACGGCAGCGCCGGCCCCACGCCCATCAGGAACAGCAGCGCCACGAAGGCCGGAGCGCCGACCCGGTTGAACCACGGCGCGCCCAGGCTCACCTTCTCGCCGCTCGCCGCCTCGACGGCCAGCGGGTAGAGGGTGCCCAGCAGCACGATCAGGCTGATGGCCAG
>DASSCW010000132.1:0-2492 GCA_035697465.1 Candidatus Limnocylindria bacterium
TCGGCGCTGACGAAGCACCCCTGGAGCATTGGCGGGGGAGGTGCTGCCGAACTTCAGGAGGTCAAGTCCGAGATCTGCTGGGAATTTTGTTGGCGGGGGTGGATTCACGTTTCAAGTGCGACACTGAGTTGAAGAGCGAAGGCTTCCAAGGGGGTCTGGAAGGCGAGGCACTTGCGAGGGGTAGTGTTGAACGCCCAGAGCAGGGCATCAAGGTCGTGATCGCGGTAGTCCGACAGGGTGGCGCGCCTGGGGACGTCGCGACGCAACACGCCGTTGGCGTTCTCGATGCCGCCCCGCTGCCAGGGACTGTGGGGATCGCAGAAGTAGGTCCGCATGGCGAGCTCGGCACGGAGGCGCTCGTGTCGGGCCCACTCGCCGCCGTTGTCGAACGTGGCCGACCGCCGGGCGCGCTTGGGCAGGACGGCGAGCTTGGCGACGATCTGATCCATGGTCGGCGCGGCCTGCTTGCTGGCGAGCCGGCCGCCCAGGGTGATCCGGGTCGTGCGTTCCTGCAGGGTGAGCAGGGCGTCGCGCTGCCGGCGAAAGTGCATCAGATCGGCCTCCCAGTGGCCGAACTCGGTGCGGCAGCTGGCCTTGGCCGGGCGCCAGTGGATCGGCGTGCGGTTCAAGATCGCGGGCTCCCTGCGGCCGGCCCTGGGACGGCGACCCCGGCGTGGCTTGGCCCGCGCCAGGTAGCGATGAAGGCGCTCGCGCCGGCCGATCGGGCCGTAGATCCAGCGGTAGATGGACTCGTGGCTGATCCTGTGCTGCGCTGCTTGCCGCCGCAGTCGGCCGGCGATCTGCTCGGGCGACCACCCCATCGCAAGCCGGTCGCGGACCAGCTCGCCGAGCTGGCTGCGGCGCTCGAGCTTCGAGCCACGCCGGCGCCTGGCCCAGGCAAAGCGCTGCGCGGTCTCGGGCAGGTAGCTGCCATCGGCCCTCCGGTTGCGGGCGAGCTCCCGATAGATCGTCGATCGATGCCGGCAGAGCCGATCGGCGATCACACCGAGCGCTGTTCCGGCTGCATGCAGCCGGAACAGCGCGTGACGCTCCTCGAGCGTCAGCTGATCGTGGCGTCTCCCCATCGCGATTCCATCCTATCCGGATGGTGTCGCGCTTCGAATGTGAATCTACGGAGCCCCCTGGCATGGAGTGGGCCCCTCGGGCCGGACAGGTCGGGCGCTCGGGATTGACCCGGGGTGCCGGGTCTTCAGAGATGAAGGCCCATGCCGAGACACCGATCCCACAGCGTCGCGTTCAAGCGCCAGGTCGCCGAGGAGTACCTTGCAGGAGAGACCCTGCACGGCCTCGCCAAGCGGCACGACCTGTCCCGCAATCTGATCCGGGTCTGGCTCGCCAAGTACGAGGCGGGCGCCTTCGACGATGACGCGAAGGCCGCCGATCTGCTGCAGGCGTACGAAGCGCGGATCGCTGCGCTCGAGCGCCTGGTCGGCAAGCAGGCGCTTGAGCTCGAGTTTCTAAAGGGGGCAGCGCGCAGCGCACCCTTGCCGAGAAACGCGCCTACATCCGTGGTCACCGGCCCCGCGGCCTCTCTGTCGCCGAAGGATGCCGGCTGATGGGGATCGCGCGCTCGAGCTACTACGCCGCGCCGGAGGCGACGGGCGACGACACCGCTCTCGTCGAGGCCATGGCCGCGATCTGCGCGGAGTTCGAGGCCTACGGCTGGCGCCGCGTCCAGGCCGCACTGCGGCTCCAGGGCATGGTCGCGAACCACAAGAAGATCAAGCGCCTGATGCGCGAGCACGATCTCCAGCCGCGGACGCGCCGCCGCTTCGCCAGGACGACCGACAGCGATCACGACCAGCCGATCTTCCCCGACCGGACCAAGCAGCTCACCGTCGATGGCCCGAACCAGCTGTGGGTGGCCGACCTTACTTACGTCGCCATCGCGGTGGGCTTCGTCTATCTGGCAGTGATCCTCGACGCCTGGTCGCGCCGCGTGATCGGGTATGCGATCGGCCGCAGCATCGACGCCCGGCTGACGTGGCCGCGCTGCGCGCGGCGATCAAGGGCAGGCAGCCGCCGCCTGGCTGCATTCACCATTCCGACCGCGGGTCCCAGTACGCCGCGAGCCTCTACCGCGAGCTTCTCGCCGAGCATGGCCTGATCGGTTCGATGGGGCGGCGCGGCAACCCGTACGACAACGCGAAGGCCGAGAGCTTCATCAAGACGCTGAAGGTCGAGGCGGTCTACCCGATGGCTTACGAGACCTTCGAGGATGTCGCTGCCGATCTGCCCCGCTTTCTCGACCACGTCTACAACCGCCGGCGGCTGCACTCGGCCCTCGGCTACCTGAGCCCTGCCATGTTTGAGGAGCACCAGGCCCGGACCATGGTCAAACCTGCTGCCTGACCGCTGTCCGGCCCGAGGGGCCCACTCCAGATGGGCCGGCGCGCGGCCACCACGGCGGCCTTGTGATCGCAACGGCATCGGCGCTGTGGTCGGCGGTCGGCCGGCCATCGGGCAGGATC
>DASSCW010000133.1:0-16060 GCA_035697465.1 Candidatus Limnocylindria bacterium
CGGCCGGCGGTCGCCTGCCGGCCGGAGGCGTCGAGGTCTTCCGCACCATCCCGAACGCCGGGCCGGGCGTGGCGCTCACCTTCGACATGGGCGGCCGCCTGGTCCCCGGAATCGACATCCTGAACTTCCTGATCGAGAAGAAGGTCTGCGCGACCCTCTTCCCGACTGGAGCGATGGCGCAGACCGCGGAAGGGCAGGAGATCATGGCCATCGTCAGGGCTCACCCTGAGCTGTTCGAGATCGGCAACCACACCATGCACCACTGCGACCTGGTGCGCGGCGGCGGCGGCTCTCCGAGCGCGGCGCCATGCAACGTCGGCGTCCCGACCGTGTCCTTCATTCGCAAGGAGCTGACCGATGCCGCTGCCATCCTCAAGCAGCAGACCGGCCAGGACCCTGTCCCGTACTGGCGTCCGCCGTACGGCTCGGTGAATGCCTCTGTCATCCAGGCCGCGGCGTCGGTCGGCTACACCAAGACGTTCATGTGGGACATCGACACCCTCGACTGGAAGCCGACCAGCCAGGGTGGACCGACCGCCCAGCAGATCGCGACCAAGGTGATCACGCAGGCCGAGGGCGGCTCGAACGTGCTCATGCACCTCGGCGGCTACGAGACGCTGTCCGCCCTCCGGATCATGGTGCCGGGCCTGCGCGACCGCGGCTTCCTCCTGACCTCGCTCTCCGACCTGCTCCACTAAACGCGGAGACGAGCAACCAGAGCTTCAAGGGAAAGCCGCGCCACTCAATCGGTCCTTACCCGCCCGTCTCCTGGATCCCGGGCTGTGGATGCAGCGCCGCTTCCAGCGCCTGGTCAAAGATCTCGATCGCGATCTCGACCGCCTCGGCGTCCACGATGAGGGGCGGGCTGAAGCGGAGCGCGGCCTCGCCGCACTCCAGCGTCAGCAGGCCGCGCTCGAAGGCCGCCTGCTGCACCGCATTGGCCGCCTCGTGGCTCTGGAACTCGACGCCCAGCATCAGGCCCACGCCGCGGATGTCCCGGACCCCTTCGTGTCGCGACGCCACTTCTTCCAGGCGGGTCCGCAGCAGCGCTCCGATCTCGGCCGCATTGCCGATCAGCCCGCCATCGAGCAGGTCCATGGTGGCCAGCCCGGCGGCGGCGCACACCGGGTTGCCGGCGAAGGTCGAACCGTGGGCACCCGGTGGCCAGGTCCACACCGACTCACGCGCGATGAATGCGCCGAGGGGCATGCCGGAGGCGATGCCCTTGGCGGCGGTGACGATGTCCGGCTGCACGCCGGCATGCTCCATCGCCCACCAACGGCCGGTGCGGCCCATGCCGGTCTGGATCTCATCGGCGATGAACAGGATCCCGTACTCGTCGCAGATCTCCCGCAGGCCGGTCAGGAAGCCGACCGGGGCGGGGAAGTAGCCGCCCTCGCCCTGGATCGGCTCGATCACGATCGCGGCGACGTCGCTGGGCGCGATGATCCGCCCCAGGATGCTGCGGCGCAGCACCTCCAGCTCGGCGCTGCCGTCCCCACCCGATCCCTCGCGCCAGGCGCGGATCCGCGGGAACGGGGCGTGGTGGACCATTGGCAGCAGCGGACCGAACCCGGCGCGCTGCTTGATCTTCGAGTTCGTGAGCGAGAGAGCGCCCAGCGTTCGCCCGTGGAAGCCACCCTCGAAGGCGATGATGCCGGGCCGATGGGTGTGGTAGCGCGCGAGCTTGATGGCGCCCTCCACCGCTTCGGTGCCCGAGTTGGTGAGGAAGACGCGCGCCGCCTCGTCGAACGGGGCGATCGCGGCGAGGCGCTCCATGAACTCGAGGTAGCGCGGCTCGTAGAAGTCGGTCGCGGCAATGTGGATCATTCGATCCGCCTGGTCCTTGATCGCCTGCACGACATTGGGATGGGAGTGCCCCGTGCTCGCCACCGCGATGCCAGCGGCGAAGTCCAGGAAGCGATTGCCGTCGACGTCGGTGACGATCATCCCCCGCGCGGACTCGGCGACCAGCGGGTAGGCCCGCGTGAGGCTGGGGCTGGCGACGGCCTCGTCGCGCTCGATCATGGCCCGTGCCCTGGGGCCGGGCAGCTCTGTGATGATGTGCGGCGCCGCGTCGCGGGCAGCCGCAGCGGGCGTGGTCTCGATGCTCATCGGTACCAACAACTCCGAAGCGGAGCGGCGCGTCCTGCCCGCGCCCCTGGCTAGATCGACCGGAATGGTATCAGGGCGTGTCTCGTGGGACCGCCACCGCCTCACCGATCAGGCCGGGCCCGCGGTACACGAGCCCGGTCCACAGCTGCACGAGGTCGGCTCCCGCTCGATAGGCGGCAGCCACGTCCGCAGCCGAATCGATGCCGCCGGACGCCACGATCACGGCCGTAGGCGCCAGTCCGCGCGCCCCCGCCACGGTGGCCAGCATCGGCTCCAGGAGGGGTTTTCCCGACAACCCGCCCGTCTCGCCGGCGTGCGCCGATCGCAGCCCGTCGCGTGACAGGGTCGTGTTGCCCAGGATCAGCCCCGCTTCCTCGCCCGCGACCAGCGCAACGAGAACGTCGAAGTCCTCCTGGGAGAGGTCGGGGGCCAGCTTCACCAAGAGCGGCGGGGTGGCGTTCAGACGCTCGCCCTCAGCGCGCAGCGCGCGAAGTAGGTCGCGCAGCCGATCCGCGTCCTGCAGGTCGCGGAGGCCGGGCGTGTTCGGCGAGCTGACATTGACGGCGACGTAATCGGCCACGGGCGCGACAAGCCGGTAGGCCTCGACGTAATCGTCCGCCGCCCGCTCGGGATCGGTGGCTGCGCCGCGCCCGATGTTGACGCCGACCATGAACCCGGCGGGGAGGCGCTGTCGAACCAGCATCACGCTGCGGGCCACATCCACGGCGCCGGCGTTGTTGAAGCCCATCCGGTTGATGAGCGCCTCGTCCTCCACCAGGCGGAAGAGGCGTGGCCGATCTCTCCCCGGCTGCCCCACCGGCGTGACCGTGCCGACCTCGGCGAAGCCAAGGCCCAGGGCGGCCCAGCCTCTCAGCGCCCGGCCATCCTTGTCGAAACCGGCGCCGATGCCGACGCGGTTGCGGAAGCTCAGCCCCAGGACGTCCGCGGCAGCCGGTTGGCGTGGGGCCCCGCCCAGGAGGCGGAGGAGCCATCGGCCAATGGGGTTTCCGCCAGCGATGCGCAGACCGCTGATGGTGAGCCGATGGATGCGCTCAGGCTCGAACGCGAAGAGCAGCGGACGGACGAGGCGGTAGACGACGGTGCGCCAGCCGCTCACTCGTCGTGGGCGCGTGGGAAGGCCATCTCCATCGGGCGCAGGGTGGGGAGTGGCTCGCCATCGGCATCGGTCTCGACGCCGGCAGGAGCCATGAACTCATGCCATACCTCGGTGCCGGCGGCCGGTGGATCGTCGAGCTCCTTGATGGCCACGATGCCCTCGAAGCGGATGACGCCCTCGTCGCCGCCTTCGGTCTCGAACTCGTCCTCGTACTCGGCAGCCACCTCGATGGCGCGCCCGAGGGCCGCCTCCTCGTCCTCGCCATCCACCAGCACCACGCGGTCTTCGACCATGGCCGGCGACTGCGCGGTGCCGACCAGGTAGGCGTAGCGCAGCTGGACGCTGAACCAGCCGCTGGGATCGACGATCGGCTCGAGCTCGTCGAGGTCGGTGACGCCGTGGCCGTTGCCCTTGACGATGGGATCGGTCATGCGGGCGGAGGCTCCTCGCCCACGACCGTCTGCGACTGCTCGCGCATGAACTGCTGGACGTAGTACGGCCCCAGCCCACTCTTGCCCGATGAGCCGGAGCCCTTCCAGCCGCCGAAGCTCTGGATGCCCGGCCATGCCCCGGTGGTTGCACCGGCGCGGCGGTTCACGTAGACGACGCCCGCCTGGATCGCGTCCAGGAACGTGCGGATCTCCGCGTCGTCGTTGCTGAAGATGCCGGCCGTGAGCCCGTATGGCGTCATGTTCGCTTCGGTGAGCGCCTCGTCGAGCGAGTCGACCTCGCCGACCACCAGGAACGGCACGAACAGCTCGTCGTGGAAGAGGCGGTGCGAGAGCGGCAGGCCAGTTACCACGGTTGGCGTCGGGAAGAAGCCACGCTCGGTTGCCTGGTCTCGCAGGACCTCGCCACCGACCTCGATGGTGCCGCCATCTCGCCGCGCCTCGTCCACGGCAGTGGTGAACTTGTCGAGCGATCGCTCGTTGATGACCGGGCCCATCCAGTTCTCGCGGTTCGTGGGATCTCCGACCTTGATGCCGCGTGCCCGCTCCACGAGCTTCTCAACGAATGGCCGGGCCACCGAGCGATCGACGTAGACGCGGCTGTTCGCGCTGCACTTCTGCCCGTCGAAGCCGAATGCGGAACGCATCACGCCCTCGGCCGCCTCGTCAAGGTCGGCGCTGGCGGTGATGATCGCCGGGTTCTTGCCACCCATCTCGGTGATGATCGGCCGCGGGTACTCGCGCGTGAAGCCGCCGTACAGCTTCATCCCGACCTCGTAGCTGCCGGTGAAGACCATGCCGTCGATGTCGGCGTTCTCTTCCAGCTCGGCCCCGACGGTCTCGCCTGGCCCGGTGACCAGGTTGAAGACACCGGGCGGCACGCCCGCGTCGCGGAGGGCCTCGGCGAACTTGTAGGCCATCAGCGGCGCGTCCGATGAAGGCTTCAGGACGACGGTGTTGCCGGCGATCATCGCTCCGGCCGCTGGGCCCCCCGCCAGCGCCATCGGGAAGTTGAACGGACTGATGACGGCCCACACGCCGTGCGGCTTCAGCACGGAGCGCGTGTGCTCGGTGGGGGAGAGCGAGCCCATTGGCTGCACGAAGCCGTCGTGCTGCTCCATCTGGTCGCTGTAGTAGCGCAGCAGGTCGGCGGTCTCCTCCACGTCGCCGAGCGCCTCGAGGCGGTTCTTGCCGACCTCGAACGTCATAAGGGCCGCGTAGTCGAACTGCCTTTCGCTGATGAGGTCGGCGGCGCGGCGCATGATTTCCAGCCGCTCGCGCCAGCCGAGGTCGCGCCAGGCCGGGAAGGCCTGCCGCGCCGCGGCGATCGCATCTCGCACGTCCTGCCGCCCGCCCAGCGGGAAACGGGCGACCACGATGTCTCGATCGATCGGCGATCGGTCCTCGAACTCGGTGTCGGCGTGGCGCTCTTCGGAGCCGATGAGCATGGGGTAGGAGGCTCCAAGGGTGCTCCGCACCCGCTCGACTGCCGCGTCGAAGGCCGACTGGAGCTCCTCGTTGTCGGCGGACAGGGTGGCGTAGGTGATCTTCATGCGAGGCGTGGTGGTTGCCATCTCGCTGCGTGCCTCCGCATTCGGTGGTGATGCCTCGGGCGCGCTGTGCGCCGGGCTGGTGATAGGGCTTCGGCCATTATCGCACCGCCCGCCGGGCACGCCGAAGGCCAGGCTCCGGGGGGAGAAGAGCCTGGCCTCCGACCGGGCGATCATATCGGCAGCGTTTCGCGGCTGCAATGCTAATTCAGCACGGATTCCGTACGTTTCGCTGCTGGACGGCACGGATCGGGCGAGGCGGCGGTGCCGGGACGCATCAGCCCATGGCGAGGTGGTAGAGGCCCAGTCGCAGGCGGAGGCTGAGCGCGTGTGGGCCGGCCAGGAACGCCCGGCCGCGCTCGCCGTAGAGGCGAGGCAGCAGCTCGGCCGCGGTCGCCTCGTCGCGCAGGTCGATGCGGCTGTGGACGACCTTGATTTTGAAGCCGTGCTTCAGCCACCAGCCACTCCGCCGTTGCGTGGCGTCATGCGCCCGTTCGACGACTTCAGGGTCGAGGAGCGCGACGAGGTCGTCCCGGCCGTAGTAGCCCATCACGATCAGCCGCCCGTTGGGGCGCAGCACCCGACGCGCCTCGGCGATGGCCGGCAGCCAGCTGTCGTCCGGCTCGATCTCGCCGGACAGCACGATGTCGACTGCCCCGTCGCGGAGCGGCAGGCTATCGCCGCCTCCCTCCATGATCCGGATGTTCGGTTGATGCGAGGCGTCCGCGCGGCGGCGCGCCTCCTCGAGCAGCGCAGGTCGGGTCTCGATGCCGTAGGTCCGGCCCGTGCGCCGCGCGAGCAGCATCGGATAGTGGCCGATGCCGGTGCCCACGTCGGCGATCCGCTTGCCGGACAGTGGGACGATCCGCTCCAGCGCGTCCAGCACGTGGCGCTGCGGGTCGATCATCTCGCCCAGGCGCTCGAGGAGCGCCGGGTCCGGATCGGTCAACGCCGGGAGGATGGCTCTCATGGGACCGGCCTATGGGACCGTGACCCGCAGCTCCGCCGTCGAGCCGTCCTGGAGCGTCAGGATCGACTCGCTGGCAAGGAACTGCAGGTCGAATGTGACCTCCCCCGGACCTGTGCGGGTGACCTGGATCGGGATGGTGAGCGTGCCGTCCACGAGCAGCGGCCCCCACCCGAGCGACGTCGTGCCCGCCGGCTCGCCGCTCTCGCCCGGCCCGTTCACCCACTTCGTCCACTCTTGGAGAAGCGGCGGTCCGAACTCCACGATCCGCTGCTCGGACGGGCGGAACGGTGCGAGGAACAACGTCTCGTCGAGGTCGGTCGCCCATCGCAGGACAAGCTCGCGGACGCGGCGATCGGACAGGTTGGTGACGGTGACCACGATCTCGCCGTTTCCGTCGATGCTGACGTTCGGATCCACGCTGACGCGGATTCTCCGCGCATCCTCGTTGCGGGGGACTGGCAGCGACAACGGCGGCTCCGGGGTGGCAGTCGGGTCGACCGAGCCGACGCTCGCGGACGATGACGGGACCGATGTCGCCGACGCGCTGGCGCTGGCGGATGGGCTGGGAGTCGGCGTCGTCGATGGGCCGAACAGGCAGCCGGCAAGGACGACCACGGCCAGGAGGGCGGAGATCAAGGGGCCGGCCCGGTGGAGACAGTTGAGCCGCTCAGCCACGCGGCTCTTCCCTGAGCTCGGTCAGGCGGTTGCGAATCGCGAAGGCGGCGGCCTGAGCGCGACTCGCCAGCGAGAGCTTCGCCAGGATGTTGCTCACGTAGTTGCGCACGGTCTTCTCGGCGAGCTGCATGGCATCGGCGATCTCGCGGTTCGACTCTCCCTCGGCGACGTGGGCAAGGACCTTGCGCTCCTGCTCGGTCAGCTCGGCGAAGGCGCCCGACTCCTCGGCATGGGCATCTCGCCGGAGGCGGCCGAGCACCGCGGCGGTCACGGCCGGGTCCAGCATCGACTGGCCGGCTGCGACCGTACGGACGGCATTGACCAGGTCATCGGAGCCGATGCGCTTCAGGACGTACCCGGAGGCGCCTGCCGCAATGGAGTCGAACAGGGCTTCCTCATCCGCGTAGCTGGTGAGCATCACCACGGGCGTGTCAGGCGAATCGGCGGTGATCTCCCGGCAGGCATCGGTCCCTGAGCCGTCGGGCATCCGGATGTCAAGCACGACGACGTCCGGCCGCAGGACCTTAGCCAGCCGGACTGCCTCCTGGCCGGAGGAAGCCTGGCCGACGACCCGGAACCCCTCCTGGCGGTCGAGCAGCGCCGACAGGCCGATCCGCACCACCTCGTGGTCATCGGCGATCAGGATGCGGATGCTGGGTGTCTCGGTCATGGCGACCTCGCGGGTGTTCGATGGTCACTCGGCCGCCGGGTCGTGGCCACCGGCATGGTAAGGGAGAGGCGTGTGCCCCGCCCCTGAGCGCTCCCGACGGACAGCTCCGCGTTCAGCAACTCTGCCCGGCGCCGAATGTTGCGAATGCCCTGCGCGCGGCCGCCTCGCCCACGTCCGCTGGTGCTCTCAGGATCGAAGCCGACGCCATCGTCCTGGATCACCAACTGCAGCTTCGCGCGCGTACAGGTGAGGCTCACGGAGACCTGGCTGGCCCTGGCGTGCCGCAGGATGTTGCTGAAGGCTTCGTGCACGATCCGGTGCAGCTGCGCGGCCTGCTCGCTGGTCAGGTCGGGCGTGAAATCGCCATCCACGCGCACCTGAAGCCCCACCAGCGTGTTGGCGCGCAACTCGTCGGCCACGCTCCGCACGATCTCCTCCGCGTCGAGCGATTCCAGGCTGGCGCTGCGCAGATCGAAGATCGTGGCGCGGATGTCGCCGGTGATGCGCTCGAGCTCCTTCAGCACTGTGCGGATGCGGGTGCGTGGCACCTTGGCCGAGGGATCCAGCGCGGCGCTCGCCTCGTCGAGGTGCAGGCCGGCGGCGTAGATCGACTGGATGATCCCGTCGTGCAGATCGCGACCGATCCGCTCCCGTTCGCGGCCGAGCAGCTCCCTCCGGCGTGCCTCCGCCAGCGCTCGATCGGTCTCCTGCTCGAACAGGTCGAGCGCCAGGATGATGGAGACCGCGATGACCAGCCCGGTGGCGGAGCGCAGGACCTCGATCGGGATCCCGATGAAGTCGAGCAGCGCGCCGCCGTTCAGGACCGATGCGGGCGGGAATGGCGCCGGCAGCCCGATCAGCCCGCCGACCACGGCGTACACGGCGAAGGCGGCGGCCGCGGCGCGCAGTCCGAGCAGCACTGAGGGGCGGGCGACCGAGCGGACCGTCGCGGCGCTCGCCAGCAGGCCCCAGGCGGCCAGCGCAGAGCCGGGGAGCGCCAGCATCCAGCGAGCCAGCACGTCGCCGACGGCCAGCGGGGCGCCCACGTGCGCGAGCGCCTCCTGGATGCGCCCCTCGGGCAGCCAGGCGCCGGCATCGGGCACGTAGCCGGTGAAGCCCGCCGAGACCGCGAGCGTCGCCCCCACCCATGCCAGGAACGCAGCCGCCGGCAGGAGTCGCAGGCGGGGGAGGATCGGCAGCCTGGTGATCGCCGCCAGCAGCTCGACGCCGAACTGCAGCAGGAACGCGAACGAGGCGCCCTTGATGACCAGCTGCAGGATGAGGAGCGCCTCTGTCGCTGGCAGTGGCAGGTAGCCGGACTGGATCGGGATGAACAGGTAACCCCACTCGTGGAACCCGTGGACGATCCCGAAACCCGCCAACCAGGGCAGTGGGCGGGCGAGGGCGAGCGTGCTGCGCTTGAGGGATTGCAGGGCGATGGCCAGCCCCAACACGAAGAAGACCTGCCCGTAAACGGTCAGGACGATGATCCGGTTGGTCTCGAACAGCTCGGTCAGCACGGCTACGGCTGAGTATGAGGCGAGTCCGCCGCGCTGCTAGCATCGTGGGCCAATGTGGACCGCCGCTCCCTGGCCGGTCCGGCTCTGGTTCGTGTGGGCCTTCGCCCTGCTGGCCGGGACGGGCCTGCTCCTCCCCCAGATCATCGCCTTCGTCGACTTCAGCGCGCGTGCGCCGTTCAGCCTGCTGGGCATCTTCATGATGGCCGAGCTGGCGGCGGTGCTGTTCGGCATCACGGTGGTCATGCAGCGCAAGCGCATCGGACATCGGTTCGCGATCGGCATCGCGGCGTTGGCGGTACCGATGCTCGCCGGCCTGCCGCCGGCGCTCTTCCGGATGGAGCCGGCCGCGGCGAATGGCTGGTACGCCATCACCGTGCCGCTGGGCCTCCTCATCAGCCTGGCGCTGGTCGTGGCGCTCCTCCGCCCATCGGCCCGGGCCTGGTTCATCGAGGATTGAGCCGCCTCGATCCTATACTCACCCGATGACGGCGACCGCCACCCGCACCATGCGGGCGCTGGCCAAGACGCGCCCCGAGCCGGGCGCCGAGCTCATCGAACGCCCGATCCCGACGCCTGGACCGGGTGAGGTGTTGCTGCACATGGAGGCAGCCAGCATCTGTGGCACGGATACCCACCTGTTCAACTGGGACCCGTGGGCGCAGGAGGTCCTCAAGCCGCCGATCATCCTGGGCCACGAGCTGGCGGGGCGAGTCGTGGCCACGGGCGGTGGCGTGGATCGGGTGCACGAGGGCGACCTGGTCGGCGTCGAGAGCCACATCGTCGACTGGACCTGCACCCAGTGCCGGGCCGGCGACATGCACCTGTGCCGCAACCTGAAGGTCATCGGTGCGCACGTCGACGGCGGGTTCGCCGAATACGTGGTCATTCCGCAGGCGAACGCGATCGAGTCCAACGGTCTCGATCCGGCGGTCGTCGCGCTCCAGGAGCCGATGGGCAACGCGGTCCACGCCGCCTTCGTCGAGCCGATCGAGGGCCGGACGGTGGCCGTCACCGGCTGTGGACCGATCGGTCTCTGCACGATGGCCATCGCCAAGGCCGCCGGCGCGGCGCTGGTCATCGCCACCGACGTCGAGCCGTATCGACTGGAGCTGGCGAAGCGCATGGGTGCTGACATCGTCATCGATGCGAGGGACCCGGAGATGGGCACGCGCGTCGAAGAGGCGACCGGGGGCGATGGCGTCGACGTGGTGCTCGAGATGAGCGGCTCACCCGGCGCGTTGGAGAGTGGCCTGCGGCTGGTGACGCGTGGCGGGCGCATCAGCCTGCTCGGCATCTTCAGCAGGCCGGTGGAGGTCGACCTGTCCGACCTCGTGATCCAGAAGGGCATCCGCCTCTACGGCATCTACGGCCGGCGGCTCTATGACTCCTGGGAGCGCACGCAGGCCCTGCTGCGCGGCGGCCTTGACGTGACGCCGATCATCACCCATCGGCTGGACCTGGCCGACTGGGAGCAGGGCTTCGAGCTACTCGCCTCGCGACACGCTGGAAAGGTGGTGCTCCTGCCATGACCGAAACCATCGCCACCTCGACGGGCAGCGCCCGGTCGCGGGACCCACTCGGCTTCCTGGAGGCGGAGATCAAGGATCTGCGCGCCAAGGGACTCTTCCGCCGGCTGCGCGTGGTGCAGTCGGAGCAGCGCAGCCGGTGCCTGATCGACGGGCGCGAGGTCATCACCCTGTCGAGCAACAACTACCTGGGCCTCACCACCCATCCACGGCTGCGCGAGGCGGCCATCCGGGCCGTGGAGGAGTTCGGCGCCGGGTCGGGTGCCGTGCGCACCATCGCCGGCACGATGAGCCTGCACGAGCAGCTCGAGGCACGGCTGGCCGACTTCAAGCATGTTGAGGCGACCCTCACCTTCCAGTCCGGCTTCACCTGCAACACCGGGGTGATCCCGATCCTCGCGCCCGAGGGCTCGGTCATCGTCTCCGATGGGCTGAATCACGCCAGCATCATCGACGGCATCCGGCTGACGAAGGCCGAGCGCCGCATCTTCCCGCACGCCGACATGGACGCCCTGGTGGCCGCCCTGCGCGAGGTCCGGGCAGCTCCCGGCGGGGCGGATCGCACCGTGCTGGTCATCACCGATGGCGTCTTCAGCATGGACGGCGACATCGCGCAGCTGCCGCAGATCGTGGCCGCGGCGGAGGACGCTGAGGCGATCGTGTACGTGGACGACGCGCACGGCTCCGGGGTCCTCGGCCGCAACGGACGCGGTACCGTCGATCACTTCGACCTGCACGGCCGCGTGCAGGTGCAGGTCGGGACGCTGTCGAAGGCGATCGGGGTGCTGGGGGGCTACGTGGCAGGCCCTGCCGTCCTGCGCACCCTGCTGGAGCACCGCGCGCGACCGTTCCTCTTCTCGACCTCGCATCCGCCGGCAGTCGTCGCCGCGTGCCTTGCGGCCATCGACGTGCTGGAGAACGAGCCCGCGCTGATCGAGCGGCTGTGGGAGAACACGCGGTTCTTCAAGGACGGCCTCGGGCGGCTGGGCTTCGACATCGGGTCGTCCGAGACGCCGATCACTCCCGTCATCGCCGGCTCCGGCGCCCTCGCCATGAAGCTCTCCGATCGGCTCTTCGAGGAGGGCGTTTTCGCGCAGGGCATCGGCTTTCCAACGGTCCCCGATGACCGCTCGCGCGTGCGCACCATCGTCACCGCCGAGCACACGCGCGACGAGCTGGAGACCTGCCTGGCGGCATTCGAGAAGGTTGGTCGCGAGCTCGCCCTGATCTAGCCTGCCGGGGCCCCTTGTTGCCGCGTTGCACGGGGTCAACGAGCCTCTGGATTCGCGGCCCCGCGGATGCTACCGTGCGCTGGCCAACTGCCGACCGTGCGGCTGCCCACACGTCCGAAAGGTGCCCGACCCCCGATGCGCGAGCGACCCCTGAACGCCTTCGTCGCCCAGGCTCTCCGCGAGTCTGACCGCCGCCGCGAGGTTGTGGCGCAGGCCCCACCGCAGCTGGTGGAGCGGCGGCTCAGCATTGACCAGCTGGCGAGTGTCGCGGCCGCGGGCGACGTGGAGGCTGTGGGGCGCCTGTACGACTCGCTGGTGGCGCCGATCTATCGCTACGTCGCGCTCCGGGTGCACCGCCGCGAGGACGCGGAGGACCTTACCCAGCTCGTGTTCGAGCGGATCGTGGCCAGCCTGCCTCGCTACCGCTCCCGTGGGCGGCCATTCGAGGCCTGGGCGTTCCGCATCGCGCGCAATGCGGTGATCGACCACGTGCGTCGCGATCGGGCGCACGAGCCGCTGGCGGAGCGGCATGACGCGGGCCATGACGAGACGCCGGACAGGCTCACGGTGCGCGGCGAGGAGATTCGCGAGCTGCGCCGTGCGATTGCGACGCTGACCGCCGACCAGCAGGAAGCCCTGGCGCTGCGCTTCGCCGCCGGCCTCTCCGCCGAGGAGGCCGCCGCGGTGATGGGTCGTCACGCGGGCACCGTGCGGGGCCTGACGTTCCGTGCCATCGCCAGTTTGCGGCGTCGCCTCGAGGCGGAGGGCGATCTGGTTCGATGACGTTGCTGGATCGCATCCTGGCGCGTGGGACGGAGATGCCCATCGATCCGATCATCGCTGCCAGGCTCGAGCGTCACATGCGGCGCATCCAGCCCGATCCGCTGTTCCGGCGCCGCCTGCGTGGCCAGGTCCTGAACCGCTACGTCGCTGCGCGCGAGGGCCTGGTGCCGGTCGTCTTGGCGCCGAAGGCGGCTCGCCGTGATATGGGAATCCTCGGCCGGGGCGTCCTGTACGCGTCGCTGATGACCGCGATGGGCGTCACCGCCGTCGGAGCCGCCTCGCAGGACAGCCTGCCCGGCGATGCCCTCTATGGGGTGAAGCTGCATCTGGAATCGATCCGCATGCAGATCGCGCCGCCGGGGCTGCGTGACGACCTCGCCGCAATGGCGCTCGACGGGCGCCTCCGCGAAGTTGAGGCGCTGGCGGCGGCCGGGCGATGGGCACTCGTCGACGAGGCCGCGGCGCGCGCGGCAGAGGCGGAGGATCAGCTGGCCACCATCCTCGGAGCAGACGCCGCCGCGAACGCCAGCGAACGCAGCGAGGCGGCCAAACAGCAGCACGCCGACCGCCTGACCGAGATCATCGAGACCGCGCCGCTATCCGCCAAGCCCGCCCTCGAGCGCGCGCTCGACGCATCCACCTCCGAGTACCCGCCCGCAGTGGAGCCGCGGGCGGCTGAGCCGCCGGCCAACCAGCCGGACCAGGGTGGTAACCAGAAAGGCGGCGACGAGGAGGAAGGGCAGGGCGGCGTTCAGGCCGAGATCCCCGACGCTCAGCCAGCCGCGCCGCAGAACCCGGCCCCCGCTCCGCACTGACCCCGCCCCCCAACAGAGCACAACAGAGAACGGGGTAGAGGCGAACCTCTACCCCGTCCCTGCCAGGGGGGCTGGTTGATTGACCGATGAGCCGGTATCGCGCCGTCTCATCGGTCCAGACAGATCCTCAGCTCAGCGGCGTCGCCGCGTGGCTCGGACATTGGCGAAGGCCAGCGCACCGAGGGAGCCGATGAAGACGAAGGCCAGCAGCTCAACCGGGATCGAGATCGGCTCGCCGGCCGGACCGAAGACTAGAGCCGTGTTCGGCACGGAGGGCGTCGGGGTCGGGTTCCCGCCCAGCTCGCTCTCCGAGGTCACGATGATCGAGTCCTCGCCGTCATCTTCCGGGGTCTCGTTCGACACGATCGTCGCCACGTTCACGATCGGATCGCCTTCCGGCGCAGCCGGATCGACGGTCGTCACGAACGAGACGCTGTCGGTGCCGTCGACCAACAGGTCGCCGAGCTCCCAGGTGATCACGCCCGTGACCGGGTCATACACGCCGCCATCGCTGGCGCTGACGAAGACCAGGAAGTCAGGCAGCGGGTCGGTGATCACCGCATCGGTGACCGGCCCGTCGGTCAGGGTGTAGGTCAGCGTCCAGGTCACCTGCTCCGGATCGACCGACAGGACGTTCCCATCGGCGTCGAACACGAAGTGGACTTCCTCGGTGTCCGCTGACTTCTCGATGACCAGGATCGGGCACCGGACGTCGATGAAGGCCGAGGCCTGCACCGTGTCGTCGTTGTCAGCGAAGGCGAACGCCGTGTTGTCCAGGCCAGCGCAATCGTCGCGATCCGTCTCGCCTGACACCACGATCATCTTGCCATCGGCCATGCTCGAGGGAGCAAGGTCGCCGAACTGGCACGATGCAGCCTGGTTGCCCTCCGAGTCGATGCTGCTCGCGCAGGCATCGTCCCCATCGGCGTTGAGGAGCTCGACGCTCCAGCTCACGCCGTGCGGCAGCTCGTCCGACCACGACGCGTTCAGCGCCGTGCCCGGTCCAGCGTTCCAGACGACGATGGTGTAGCTGGCGGTCTCACCGGCAACGATCTCTCCGTTGTCAGCGACCTTGCTGATGTTCAGGCCCGGGCATTCGACGGTCACGTCGTCGCTCGGGTTCAGGGTTGCGTGGTTGTCCGCGCTGACCGTGGCCACGTTCGGGAACGTGGCGCAGTCGACCTGGCTCGTGTCGCTCACCACGTGAACGCTCACCGAGTCACCCGCGGCCAGGTCGCCGAAGGAGCACTCCAGCACCTGTGCGCCCGGACTCCCGGTGATCTCGCAGTCGGCGCTGTCCGGGTCCTCGGACCAGTCCAGCCCGCTCCCCGCGGGAAGCTGGTCGTTGAGCTGGACGTCGTAGGCGACCCCGGTGTCAGCCTCGTCTGCGTTCGAGATCGTGATCGTGAACCCGATCTCCTGGCCGGCCGAGACCATGCCCGTGCCGTCGGCCACCTTCGTGGCGATCAAGTCGGGGCACTCAACCGTGATGTCGTGGCCATCGGAGTTGTTATCCAGATCGGCCGATGCCTCGTTCGAGGCAGTGGCGCTGGCCACGTTCTCGAGCTCGCCACAGTCGGCGACCGTGGCCGTGGTCTCGACGCGGATGGTGAAGCTGTCACCTGCCGCGAAGGTCGTGAGCGCGCAGCTGAGCGCCAGGCCGTTCAGCTCGCAGAACGCGGGCAGTCCGGTGGCGGTCCAGCCATTGTCAACGTCCGGAAGCGTGTCGGTGAAGGTGAAGCCCTTTGCGTCACCCTCGCCGATGTTGCTGACGGTGATTTCGAAGAAGATGGCATCCGTCGCGTTCACCGTGCCGGAGCCGGTCTTCTGCACCACCACGTCGGGACAGAGGACGGTGATGTCGCCATCGTCCTCGGCAGAGCCGTCGTTGCTGGTGGTGGCTTCGGCCTTCGGGTTGTCGAGCAGGCCACAGTCATCGGCGGTGGTCACCGTCTCGACCGTGACGCTGCGGCTGCCGGTGAGAGCCTCGATGTCCTCGGGGCCGCACTCGAGCAGCTGGGCATCGCCGGGATCGCCGGTGATGGTGCAGGCGTCGGCCCAGGTCTGGGCGTCGATGCTCCAGCCGTTCTCCACTGCCGGCAGCCAGTCGGACAGCTCGACGTCTCGCGCCTCACCGGTACCAGAGTTGCTGGTCACGACGGTGAAGCTGGCAGTTCCGCCGGCGGTGACTTCGCCGCCGTCAGGGGTCTTGTCCACGTCGACGTCGCCACACAGGACGGTGATGTCACCGACATCACTGACCTGCGGGTTGTTGTCGGCATCGGCGAAGGCGGTGTTATCGAGGGGTCCGCAGTCATCCGCGTCGGTGAGGGCGCGAACCGTGACCGAGAAGCTCGCGTCATCGGCCAGGCTGAGGACGTCGCAGTGCAGGACGCTGGCGACGACCGTGCACTCGGGCAGATCCGGGAACTCCGCCCAGACCAGGTTGCCGCTCGCGCCGGCAGGCAGCGTGTCGTCAATGTCGATGTTCGCCGCCGCGCCGGGGCCGTTGTTGGTGACCGTGATCGTGTAGCGGATGTCGGCATTAACCTGCGCCGGATTGGGCGAGACGCTCTGCGTGACGGAGAGGTCGGCGTCGGCGGGCGCGGCGACGTTGAGGCCCGCCTGCGCCGTGTGC
>DASSCW010000134.1:0-3856 GCA_035697465.1 Candidatus Limnocylindria bacterium
CGGCGGCCGAGCCTGACCTGTCGGAATGGCAGGAGCTCGTGCACCGCATCCGCGCGCCGCGGCCGCGCCTCGAGATCGGCATCGTGGGCAAGTACACCGAGCTGCCCGATGCCTACATCAGCGTGAACGAAGCGCTAAAGCACGCCGCCCTCCACCATCGCGTCGACGTGCGCGTGCGCTGGATCCGTTCCGAGCAGCTGGAGCGGATGGAGCCGGAACAGGTCGCCGACGAGCTGAAGGGCGTGTCAGGGGTCCTCGTCCCGGGCGGGTTCGGGTACCGCGGGGTCGAGGGCAAGATCCGGGCGATCCGCTGGGCGCGCGAGCAGCGCGTCCCATTCCTTGGCCTCTGCCTGGGCCTCCAGTGCGCGGTCATCGAGTTCGGCCGCATGGCGCTCGATAACCCGGACGCCAACAGCAGCGAGTTCAACGTCTTCACCGAGCACCCGGTCATCGATCTCATGCCAGACCAGGCCGATGTCACCGACAAGGGCGGCACCATGCGCCTCGGCCTCTATCCGGCTCGCCTGGAGGAGGGATCGCTGGTACGCACCGCCTACGACAGCGAGATCGCCTACGAGCGGCACCGGCATCGGTTCGAGGTCAACAACGCCTACCGCGACCGCCTGGCCGAGGCCGGCATGTGGTGGAGCGGCGTTTCGCCCGACGGCCGGCTGGTGGAGTACATCGAGCTGCGCGACCACCCATGGTTCGTGGCCACGCAGGCGCATCCGGAGCTGAAGAGCCGGCCGAACCGTCCGCATCCGCTGTTCCGTGACTTCGTCGGCGCCGCCGCCACGCTCGCCGGCCTGCCGACCGAGGAGAGCCGCATCGCCGCCCCACGGGAGGCGGAGGAGCGTGACGCGGCCGCCGCCGAAAGCAGCGCCTAGGCCGATGGCGACCCGCACGCGGTCACCGCTCAAGCTGAAGACCTACAACGAGCAACTGGAGCGATTCCAGTCCCAGCTGATGGAGGCCTACTACCGGCAGCTCGCCGGCCTCGACCTGCAGCTTGGGTTGCCGGCCATCTACGCGGAGCACGCCGGCCTCTTCAGCCGCCAGGCGATCGACGAGCTTCGAAGCCTTGCCGACGCCGGCGACGGGCGCACGGATGAGCCACGCGAGCTGCTGCGCTTCGCGATCGGGGAATACCTTGCCGCCGCTGCGGCCGAGCTGACCGAGCGCGTCGAGGCGGCAGAGTCCGAGGCGGTCATCGTCTGGCGCGGCGAGCGAATTCCATACCGACAGGTCTGGAATCGGGCCGCCGACATCTCCAATCGGACAGAGCGCAATGCGCTGGTCGCTTCCTACTTCGAGGCCGTCGAGGCGATCAACCCGATCCGTGAGGAACGCCAGGCGACGATGCGCGCCGCGGCGGCGGAGCTTGGATTCGCCGACATCCCGGAAATGGTCGCATCGACCGGTGGCTTCGACCCGGACGCGCTGGCCGCGGAGATGCGCGCCTTCCTGGCCGACTCGGAGACTGTCTACTTCGCCGCGCTGCGTCGCAACCTCGCGGAAATCGATATCGAGCAGGGCGACGCGTCCGCCATCGACCTCGCGCATGTCATCCGCGGCGCGCAGTGGGACCGCTGGTTCGACGCGGCCCGGATGGTGTGGGCCCTGCGCGAGACCCTCGGGGGCATGGGTATCGACCTGGACTCGCAGTCCTGCATCATGCTTGACCTCGAGCAGCGTCCCAGGAAGTCGCCGCGTGCCTTCTGCGCGCCGGTCAAGATGGCGACCGACGTCCGCCTGGTCGTGCAGCCGCGCGGGGGATGGGACGACTACGCCGCGCTCCTCCACGAAGCGGGCCACGCGGAGCATTTCGCCACCGTGCCCGCCGATCTGCCCGTTACCAGGAGCAGGCTCGGCGACAACAGCCTGACCGAGGGCTACGGCGCCCTGTTCGAGCGGCTGGTCGGCGAGCCCGCTTGGCTGCGCGGCGTGATCGGCATGCCTGAATCCGACGCCCGCGCCTTCGCCGATTTCAGCGCGTTCTGGTACCTGCACCTGCTGCGGGTCATTGCCGCCCACCTGATCTATGAGCTGTACCTGCACCGGACCGACGACGTCGCGCTGGCGCGCGCGCAATACGCGGGCATGCTCAGCCTGACCGTAGGCGTGCGATATGACCCGGCGATCTACCTGGCGCACGTCGATGACGGCCTGTATGTCGGCCGCTACATCCGCTCGACCATGACCGAGGGCAGCCTCAGCGCATGGCTGCGCGCCAATCACGGTGAGGCGTGGTGGACCAGCCCTGCTGCCGGGGCCGCGCTCCGTGACCTCTGGTCCAAGGGCCAGCCGTGGGATGTGCGCGACGTGGTTGCGCAACTCGGGTATGATCGTCTGGACTGGCGGCCGGTCCTGCGTCAGATCAGGACCCTGCTCATCGGCGAGATGAGCGGATACGGCGGGCCCAACATCACCACCCGCGCAGGGACCCGCAAGGTCTGACCCCGTACCGCCGTGCGTCCCACGGACGAGATCGACAGCCTCGAGCGTTCCTCTTGATTGTCGTCCCTGCCGGACACCTTGACCTCTTCCCTTCCCGAGGGATGAGGGCGGTGCAAGCCGCATCCCGAGACTTCCACAGCTGAGCGAGGTCACCTAATTCACATGCACCCAACCCGGCAGCCGAGGCGGCCATGAGCGACGAGACACGCAGCCAGCGCCGCGGACGTCCGCGACGACGCCAGGATGGCGGAGGCGGCGGCCCGCGCCGCCAGCAGCCGCGTCCCGCGTTCCAGCGGCGCAACAACTTCTCCTCCGGCCAGTACTCATCCATTTACGCCGGCCCCTTCCCGACCGATGCGGACGAGCCCGGTCTGAACCTCGCCGACCTGCAGGCCAAGGACGTCGAGGAGCTCCGCGAGCTTGCCGCCGAGCATGAGGTGGAGGGCTACGAGGAGCTTGAGCACTCGGACCTCGTGCTGAAGCTGCTCGACGTGGTCCCGCTGGCGCCCAGCACGTCGCGCCGCGACCAGAACGGGCAGCCAGGCGTCGCCACCGGCATCCTGGAAATCGTCGACGAAGGCTTCGGCTTCCTGCGCCGCCATGGCGTGATGCCCTCGAACGACGACATCTACGTCAGCTCGTCCCAGGTCCGCCGCTTCGGCCTGCGCACCGGTGACAAGGTCGAGGGCCAGACCCGTCCACCCAAGGACCAGGAGAAGTACTGGGGCCTGCTGCGGGTCGACACGGTCAACGGCGTCGACCCGGAGATCGCCAAGCGGCGCCCGTACTTCGACACGCTCGTCCCGGTCTTCCCGGACGAGATGTTCGACATCGAAACCGATCAGAAGAACCTGACTCAGCGCCTGATCAACCTGATCAGCCCCATCGGCAAGGGCCAGCGCGGGCTCATCCTGTCGCCGGCCAAGGCCGGCAAGACGACCGTGCTGAAGCACATCGCCGCGGGGATCAGCGACCAGTATCCAGAAGCGCTCCTCATGGTCGCCCTCATCGGCGAGCGGCCGGAAGAGGTCACCGACATGAGCCGGAGCGTCAAGGGCGAGATCTACGCCTCGACCTTCGACGAGCCGACCGAGAACCACACCCGCGTGGCCGAGATGGCGCTCGAGATCGCCAAGCGCCAGGTCGAGACCGGGCGCGACGTCGTGATCCTGCTCGACTCGATCACGCGCCTGGCGCGTGCCTACAACCTGGCCCTGCCGGCATCGGGCAAAACGCTGTCGGGTGGTGTGGACCCGGTCGCGCTCTATCCGCCCAAGCGGTTCTTCGGCGCGGCCCGCAACGTCGAGGATGGCGGCAGCCTGACGATCATCGCCACCTGCCTGGTGGACACTGGAAGTCGGATGGACGACGTCATCTACGAGGAGTTCAAGGGCACGGG
>DASSCW010000135.1:0-21301 GCA_035697465.1 Candidatus Limnocylindria bacterium
AGCGCGCCATGATCTCCAGCAGCCGATCGGCGGGCAGCGCGTGGAAGGTGCAGCTGTTTCCGGTCATCGTCTCGGCGGCAACCAGGGAGTTGACGACCGCCTCTTCTGTCGCCTCGATAGCGGCCCAGAACAGCTCGGTGATGTGATCGTCATCGAGCATGGTCAGGTCGTGCTGAGCCGATCGGCTCTTGTCCTCGGCGGTCAACCCTCGGTTGCCCAGGGCAAATGACAGAAAGATGTCGCCGCTGTCGTTTTCGCCCCCTGCGCCGGTGCGCGCGACGCCGATGGTGGCGCGCTGCGCGAGCCGGCGGCACTGGTGTGGCAGCAGCGGTGCGTCGGTGGCCAGCACCACGATGACGGAGCCGCCGCCCGCCGGCGACCGATCCGGCCCAGGGATCTCGGTCCGCGGAATCTCGCGCCCAACCGGCACGCCGTCGATCATCAGCCGCTCACGGATGCCGTGGTTGGCCTGCACCAAGGCTCCCACCGTATAGCCGCCGTGCTCCTCAGCGACCATCCGCGACGCGGTCCCGATGCCCGCCTTGAAGCCGAAGGCCTTCATGCCCGTGCCGCCACCCACGTTGCCCTCCGCCACCGGACCCGGCTGGCACGCCTCGAGCGCCGCGAGGACGTCCTCCTCGTCGATGTGCTGCGCGTCGATGTCGTTGAGGTACCCGTCCCACGTCTCGGCGACGACCGGCAGCGACCAAGGCGTCCCGCGCGACTCGCCCGCGCGACGGACACTCGCACCGACCAACGCGTGATGGACCGCGCCGACCGAGTGGGTGTTGGTGAGCCCGATCGGTGTGCCGAGCAGCCCGGCCTCACGGATCCACGTGAGCCCGGTCGCCTCGCCGTTGCCGTTGAGCGTGTGCGTGCCGGCGAAGACCGGCTCGCTGCCGGGATCGGCCTCGTGCGGCTGCACGATGGTGACTCCGGTGCGGACGGCGTCGCCCTCGATCACGGTGCGATGGCCGACGCGGACGCCGGCGACATCCGTGATGGCGTTCAGTCGCCCTGTCGGCAGCGTGCCGAGGACGATCCCAAGGTCACGCGCTCGCATCGGCCGGCTCCTCCACGCTGGCATCCGGGGGGTCGCCACTCCGCAGGTGTTCCTCCACCAGCTGCTCGGCGACGCTCGCGCTGGCCGGGAGGCCGGTGATGGCCTCGAGGAAGGTGCTCCGCCCGACGGCCACGAGCTCGGTCGACTCGGCCGCCTCAACGGTGGCGGTGCGCGGGACGTTCCGCAGGAGCGCGATCTCGCCGAACCACTCGCCCGGCCCCTCGTCGCGCACATGTCGCCCGTCGATGCTCACCGCGACGCGGCCCTCGGTGATGATGAAGAACTGGTGACCCGGTTCGCCCTGCCGCACCACCGCTCGTCCCTGGTGCGCGTGCATCGGCGTGAGGCCGGCAGCCAGGCGCTCGATGGCGGCAGCACCCAGCGGGGCGAACATCGGGATCCCCCGCAACAGCTCGATGTCGCGGGGTCGCGCGATGCCGGTGGCATCCAGGCGGCGCAGCACGGGCCAGGTCGTCGCCGCTCCGACGAGCATGCCAAGGCCGGCCAGGATGAACGCCCCACGCTCCCCCGCCAGCGCGATGAGGGCCGGCGCGACGATCGAGCCGATCGCCAGCGACCCCATGTGTACGCCCTCCAGCAGGCCGAACAAGCGCGACAGGATGCGGTCGTCGGCGACCCGCTGCAGGAGGGTGCGTCCCGCCACGTCCATCACCACTCGCCCCAGCCCCGCCATGGCCAGCAGGATGAGCACCAGTGTGACGTTCGGCAGCAGTCCGACCGCCGCGAGCGGCAGTGACCAGAGAAGGATGCCCGCCGCCAACGGCAGGGAGAGTCCCCGACGGCCGATGAGCATGAGCGTGGCAGCGGCGCCGATGAGTCCGCCCGCGCCAAGCGCCGCGTTCAGCAGTCCGACGCCCGACTCGCCAATGCTCAGGAGGTCGAGGGCCAGCACCACGATGAATACGTCGAGCGCGCCCCACAGGACCGCCGCTGCCGCCAGCACCACCAGGACGGCTCGCGGCTCGCGCACACGGACCAGGGTGCGGAAGCCGGCCAGCGTCTCCGGCAGGAGTGCGCGCCAGACGCGGGCGGGACGCGGCTCGCCGCCCTCATCGATGACTCGCGTCCCGCGAATCAGCGCCGCGCCCGCCAGTGTCACGACCGCGGATCCCAGGAATACGGCGCCCGATCCGGTGAGGGCCAGCGCGATGCCCGACAGGATCGGGCCGACGAGCATCGAGCCCGTTTCGATGACGCCCGCCGCGACGTTGGCCGCCGTCAGCTCAGATGGCGTCCTCGACAGGGACGGCAGCATGGCCGCCTGGATCGGACGGGTGAGGGTGATGCTGGTGGCCGCGACGGCCGCCGCCACGTAGACGACCGGGGCGGGAGCGTTGGTGATGAGGGCCACGGCCGTCACCAGCATGCTGGCGGACTGCGCCAGGTAGGCGATCAGCAGGGCCCGATCGCGGCGGATGTGGTCGCCGATGGAGGCGGCGAGCGGCGCCACGATGGCCGAGGGCGCCAGCTGGATCAGCGCCGCGATACCCGTCTCGGTCGCCCCGCCGCGGTTGAAGGCGTAGACCAGGATGGCGATCCAGCTGCTCCACTCGGCCAGCGAGAAGCCGATGAACGCCAGCAGCACGCGACGCAGCGAGGCGTTGTGCAGGACGGCCGCGATCACGGCCAGCGATGAGGGCAGGCGGACCAGCGGCATGGGTCGCGATCATCGCACGGCGCCGGTCGCCGGGACCAGCCCTCAGCAGTTGCAGGCGGCCATCGTGGCCGCGACGAACTCCTCGGGCGGTGCGGTCTTGGAGACGAAGGTCAGCTCTGCCGCCACGCCATCGCGCTCATCGGTCCATCCCATGAGTACCAGGCGAAGGTCAGGCCAGCCAAGGGCCAGTCCGGACAGGAGCGCCCGGCCGGCGTCGATATCGGGAAGTCTGGGGTCCAGCAGGAGAACGGTGGGTTGCGTGGAAGTGACGAGCTCCATTGCGGTGCGTACGTCGCCAGCGGTTCCAATCACCTCCACCCCCGCCACGCGCAGCACCTCTGCGATCGATTGCTGCACTCGGCGGTCTGCGTCGACAACTGCGACGCGGGGTGAGTTTTGTGTCATGACCCGATGGTAGGGGCGAGTTGCCCTGCAGTCGTCGTCGGAAGCGACGACGACTACTACGTCATTCCGCCGGTCCCGCGGTTGCCGATGCCGCTGCCATTCGACGGGTGGCCGCCGTGGAAAGCGGAAGGCTGGCCCTGATCCTCGGTCCCCCACCCGGACGCGGACCGATCTCCAGCGATGCCCCGATGCGCTCCGCCCGCTGCTGCATGCCCACCAGGCCGAGGTGCCCGCGCGGGACGGCTGCCGGGTCGAAGCCGATGCCATCGTCCTCGATCGACAGCCGCAGCTGGCGACCGACGCGGGCGAGACCGATCCGCGCCTCTCGGGCGTTGGCGTGCTTCACCACGTTGTGCAGCGCCTCCTGCGCGATGCGGTAGAGCGCTTCCTCCACGTCGAGTGGCAGCCGCTCCGCGGCCTCCACCTCGACCGCGACCGCCAGACCGGTGCGGCCCTCGATGGCGGCCGCATGGTTGCGCAGCGCCTGCGCGAGCCCGTCGGTCTCCAGGCCCTGCGGACGAAGCTCGAAGATGAGCGTCCGCATCTCGGCCAGGGCGTCTTTCTGCAGCTCGCGCAGCTCGGCCAGCTTGTCGCGGACCGCCTGCGGATCGCGGTCGAGCAGCAGCTCGAGCGCGCGCGCGGTCAGGCCCATGCTGAACAGCGCCTGCGTCACCGAGTCGTGGAGCTCGCGCGCGAGGTTGGCACGCTCCTCGTTGGCAGCGATGTCAACCGCCTGGCGACGGAGGTCCTGCTCCAGGCGCTCGCGCTCGCGGATGTCGCGCACCGACCCATGCGCCCCGGCGAAGCGGCCGTCAACCACCGTGGCGACCATGCTGATCTCGGCGGCCATCGTCCCCCCGCCGGCCAACGGCAGGTCGATGCGGATGCGCTGCTCGTCGTCGAGGTGCTCCTGCATCTGCTGCCATCCGGCGCGCACGATCGCCACCGCCTCGGGCGCGGACAGGACCTCGAAGTGCTTGCCAATCAGCTCGTCGGCGTGGAAGCCGGTCATCCGCTCCAGCGAGTCGCCGAGGTACGTGAAGTTCCCATCGGCGTCGACTGACCAGACAAGGTCCGGCGAGTTGTCCACCAGGTGGCGATACCTGCGCTCCGAGTCCCGCAGCTGCTCATAGAGGCGGGCGTTGCGCGCGGCGATCGATCCCTGGCCCGCCAGCTCCTCCAGCAGGACGATGTCGCGCGGGTCGACGGCGCGCGGCTCGGCATAGGTGATCGCCAGCGTGCCGATCACGTCGCCGCCGATCCCGAACAGGGGCGCCACGGCCACCGCGCCGAGCCGCAGGCGGGCAGGCGACTCGTCGTCGGGGTCGTGCGGCAGACGGGGATCGGCGAGGTAGTCATCGGTCCAGACCGCGCGGCCGGAGGCCGCGGCCAGGCCGTTGATGCCGCCACCGACCGGGAAGCGCAGGCCGCGCAGCCAGGTACGCGTCTCGGGATCGGTGTCGCCGGCGACGACCATCGGAATCAGGTCGCTGCTGTCGTCGCTCATCAGGGTCAGGTGCGCGCCGTCAGTGCCGAGCAGCCGCTTCGACGCGTCGACCACCTGCTGCAGCGTCTCGCCCGCGTCGTCCACTTCCACGATGCGCCGCGCGATCTCGCCGAGCGTGCGCTGAACCTCCACGGCGCGGGAGAGCTCCACCGTCTGCCGCCGCAGGCCCTCCTCCAGCGCCACGCGCTCGCGGATGTCCCGCACCGAGCCGTGGCCGCCCGCGAACTCGCCGTCGACCACGGTGCCGAGTCCGTTGACCTCCATCGGGATATGGGTTCCGTCGCGGTGCAGCACGTTGAGGCGGTATTGCTGCGGCTGATCGGGCTCCTCGACGATGCGCTGCCAGTGCTCCAGCACGTTCGGCAGCGACTCCGGTGCCACGATCTCGGCGAAGTGGTGGCCGATCAGCTCCTCCGGCGCCCAGCCGATGAGCCTCCGGCAGGTATCGGACAGGTAGGTGAAGAGGCCCTCGCGATCGACGGCCCAGATCAGGTCCGGGGCGTTGTCGACCAGGAACCGATATCGCCGCCCGGACTCGACCGACTGCCCGTAGAGGCGGGCGTTGGCGATGGCAATGGCACCGATGTCGGCCAGGCCCTGCAGCAACGCGATCTCGTCCGGCGACGTGTCGCGAGGCTCGTCGTAGGAGATGGCCAGGGTGCCGAAGATCTCCCCCTCCGGTGCCCGCAGCGGGGCGACGGCCATTCCGCGCAGCCCCATCCGGGCAGCGACCTCCTGGTCGTCTGCGGCGTGCGGTATCCGCGGGTCGACGAGGTAGTCGCGCGTCCAGACCGGCTGCCCCTGCGCCGCCGCCAGGCCGTTCATGCCGCCGTCGATAGGGAACTCCTGGCCGGCCAGCCACTCGCGCGCGTCCTCGTCGACGCCGCCCGCGACGACGTGCGGTCGAAGGACTGGAGCGTCTGCGACGCGAAGCGTCAGGTGCGCGGCATCCGATCCGAGCAGGCGCTTGGCCCCGTCCACGACCTGCTGGAGCACCTCGTCCGGGTCGCGGATGGCCGTGATGCGGGCCGTAATCTTCTGCAGCGTCCGCTGCGTCTCCACCTGGCGCGCGAGCTCGGTCGCCTGCTTCAGGTTTGCGATCGCCGTGGCCGCGTGATCGCCGAGCGCGCGCAGCAGGTAGATCTGCGCCTCGCTGAAAGCTGCGGGACGCCCCGCGTAGGCGCCCATCGCCCCGATCACTTTGTCGCCGGCGATCAGCGGCGTGACTGCCATCGAGCGCATGCCGGCGGCCATGACAATCTCGTCGGCGACGGGCGAATGCTGGAAGCGCCGGTCCGCGGGGTAGTCATCGGTCACGGTGAGGGCGCGCTCGCTCACGGTCGTGCCGAACATCCCCACACCGATGGGCAGGACCAGGTCTCGGATGAGCCGGCGCGCCTTCCGGTCGGTGATCCCCGCGTCGTGCGCGAAGCGCAGTGTCTCCGTGGCCTCGTCGACCAGGTAGATCATCGCGCCGTCTGCCTGGAGCAGTCGGGCCACTTCCCTGACGGCGCTCTTCAGCAGCTCGGCTTCGGCCGTCATGCCGGTGAGGATAGGCGATCGGCCCGGAGCCATCCCAGCCTGGGCCCGCCCGGACCGGGACGTACGTCACTTGGCCGAGACGCAGCCGGGCGGATGATCGACGCCAGGTCGTGCCATCGCCCGATGTGCTCGGGCGAATCGGTCTCTACCGTCGAAGGCGACGTCGCCGATCGGCGGCACGACATCGAAGTTGAGTTCGGAGCTCATTGATATGACCGCAACCACCCGTCCCGCGACCCCCGCGTCCCGCGCCTTCGGTGCCGCGCTCACGACGGGCATCGTCGCCCTGGCGCTGACGACCGGCTACGTGCACCTCGGTCTCGGTGGCCTGCTCTTCACCCTGAACGCGATCGGCTACGCCGGGCTGGCGGCGATGTACGTCATCGGCAGCCTGGCGCCGCATTCGCTGATTGCCAGGTTCAGCTGGTTCCCGCGCGTTGCGCTGGCCGGCTACGCCGCTCTGACCATCGTCGCCTGGGCGGTGCAGGGCCCCTACTTCCCGCTCGCCTACTTCGCCAAGGGCGTCGAGGTGGCACTGATCGGCCTGATCATGATCGACGTGTTCCGGGTCTACGGCAGCCCGCTGGCGATGGTCCGCGCTGCGATTGACTCGGTGGCCTGGCTCTTCGGCGGCCGCCGTGGCGTGACCTCCTCCGCCTAGGCATCGTCGACGCTCATACGCCCCGACCGTCCATGGCGGTCGGGGCGTTTCCATGTCCCGGCGGGTAGAGGCTGATCGCCTCGAATCAGTCCCCTTCGACCAGCTTGTTTTCGACTGCCCACAACGCGGCCTGGGTACGGCTCGCCAGCCCGAGCTTCCCGAGGATGTTGCTCACGTGGGTCCGCGCCGTCCGCTCCGTGATCGACAGCTCGTAGGCGATCTCCTTGTTCGAAGCGCCCTTGCCGAGCTGCGCGAGCACCTCCTTCTCGCGAGGGGTCAGTGGCTCCACCGGCGCCGCTTCCTTCCGGGTACGCATCCGCTGCGCGAGCAGCCGGGCGACGGCGGGGTCGAGGTGCACCTCACCCGCGTGCGCCGCGCGAATGGCAGCCGCCACCTCATCGGCGTCGGCGTCCTTCAGGAGATACCCGCTGGCGCCGGCCTCGAGCGCCGCTGTCACCTTCTCCTCCTCGATGAAGCTGGTGACGGCGATGATCTCGATCCCAGGGCTGGTCTGCTTGATGGCGCCGATGGCGGTCAAGCCGTCCATGTTCGGCATCAGCAGGTCCATCAGGATCACGTCCGGTGTCACTTGCGCGGCGAGCTCGACCGCCACCGCGCCGTCCGGCGCCTCGCCGACGACCTCGATGTCCGGCTGGAGCTCCAGGAATCCGCGAAGTCCACGACGCACCACCTCGTGGTCGTCGACCAGCATGATCCGGATGCGTTCCTGCTCGTCGTTCACCACGAGAGGATAACGGCTGGCTCGGCGAGCTCCCGCCATCGCGCTACAGTCGGCGCATGTCCGACCAGTCGGAGCCGGGCCGCTGCGCCTGGGCCCTCAGCGATCCGCTCAACCTCGAGTATCACGACCGCGAGTGGGGAGTGCCTCTCCGCGACGATCGCGCCCTGTTCGAGCTGCTCTGCCTGGAGGGAGCGCAGGCGGGCCTTTCCTGGACGACGATCCTGCGCAAGCGCGACGGCTACCGGCGCGCGTTCGCCGGATTCGACCCGGCGCGGGTTGCCGCGTTCGACGACGAGGATGTCGACCGGCTCCTGGGCGACACCGGCATCGTCCGCAACCGGGCAAAGGTGGCGTCAGCCATTGCCAACGCCGCCGCCTACCTGCGCCTGACCGATGAACTCGGCTCGTTCAGTGACTACCTGTGGTCCTTCGTAGGCGGCACGCCGGTCCAGAACCGATGGGAGGGCATGGGCACCATACCGGCCGAGACGCAGGTCTCCAAGAGACTGTCTCGCGACCTGAAGCGGCGCGGCTTCAGCTTCGTTGGGCCGACGATCATCTACGCCTTCATGCAGTCGGCGGGCCTCGTCAACGACCACGTGCTGAGCTGCTTCCGCCACGCCGAAGTGGGGCGAATGACGTAGACGCTGCCGCGACGCTTGCCCGTAGGCGCACACGGCGGTGACGGAGAGACTGTGCTCATCGATCTCGCCGCAGGCAGCGACGAGCAATCGGGAAAGGAGGCCACACATGCATCCAGCCACCATGCAGCTGATGGCCGAGGTGCGCGCCCAGGAGATGCTCCTAGAGGCTCGCCACTCCCGGTCCATCCGGCAGGAGAAGCAGGACGCGCCGGCGCAGCCGCGCCGCTACATCCAGCAACCGACGCCGACCGCGACCGCTGCCTGAACCCACGCTCGACGCGGTCCGCCCTCACCGGGGCGGGCCGCGTTCTGCGCTTTCCTATACTCGCCGGCATGCCCCCCATCGCCTCGGTCGACGTTCCGGCCAGCAGCGCAAACCTGGGCAGCGGCTACGACTGCTTCGCCGCCGCGCTCAGCCTGAAGCTGCGCGTCGAGCTTCACCACGGCGACGAGCCGGGAATCCTGCTCAACGCCCACGGTGAGGGCGCCCCGTCCGCCCAGGACGACCCCGACCAGAACCTGATCATCCGCGCCTTCCGCGAAGGGCTGCGTGCGGCACACGGCAACGTGGGGGGCAGCGGCGCATGGCGGCTCGAGGTGAGCAGCATGATCCCGGCCGCCCGCGGGCTCGGCAGCTCTGCGGCGGCGATCGTAGGCGGTCTGCTGCTGGGGGCCAGCGTCGGCCGCAGCGCTCCATCGGCCGATGACCTGCTCGACCTTGCCGCAGGCCTGGAGGGCCATCCGGACAACGTGGCGGCGGCCCTGTATGGCGGGTTCACGCTCGCCGTCGCGACCGAGGCGGGAAAGTTGGCATTCCGCCGTTTCCGGGTGCCGGAGGCATGGATCCCGGTCCTCTTCATCGCTGGCGCCGAATCCCACACCGCCGAGATGCGCGCCGTGCTGCCGGGTCATGTGTCGCACCGCGACGCCGCCAAGCAGGCGGGCCGCAGCGCGCTGCTGGCAACCTCCATCCTCACCTCGGACGCCGGCCTCCTCGCCGAGGCGATGCGCGACGCGCTGCACCAGCCGTACCGGCTGCCGCGCCTGCCTGGCACCGCCGAGCTGATCGACCTGGCGTACGAGCGCGGCGCGGCGGGCGCCTGCCTCTCCGGCGCCGGTCCCAGCGTGCTCGCCATCTGCGACTCACCCATCACCGCGCACGCGGTCGAGAAGGCATGGAACGCGGCGGACCGGGCCGGCATGGCCACGCGCCTTCGGTTCGACACGTCCGGCGCACGGCTGCTCACCGCGGCCGACGCCACGGATCCCTCATGAGCCTGGTCACCGTCACCGACATCGCGAAGAGCCACGGCGCCCAGCACCTCTTCAGCGCCGTCAACCTGCAGGTCGCGGCCGGCCGGCGCATCGCGGTGGTCGGTCCAAACGGGGCGGGCAAGACGACGCTGCTCGAGATCATCACCGGTGACCAGCAGCCGGACACTGGCTCGGTCACGCGTGCCCGCGACCTGGTCATCGGCTACCTGCGCCAGGAGGTGGCCGAGTCGCGCGGGATGACGGCCGTCGGCGAGGTGCTGGCCGGAGCCGATGCGGTGACCGGCATCGAACGCCGCATGCGCCACATCGAGTCCGAGCTCAGCGAGGCGACCGAGGAGGACGAGCTGGCCGAACTGATGGACGAGTACGGGCGGCTCCAGCATCGGTTCGAGGCGATGGGCGGCTATGGCCTGGAGGCAGAGGCGCGACGCATCTTAGCCGGGCTTGGGTTCGCCGATGCCGACATGGAGCGGCCGACCAGCGAGTTTTCCGGCGGCTGGATGATGCGCGTCGCGCTGGCGCGCCTCCTCCTGCTCAACCCGGACCTGCTGCTGCTGGACGAGCCGACCAACCACCTCGACCTGGCGTCGGTCGAGTGGCTGCAGGGCTTCCTGGCCGAGTACGCCGGGGCCGTGATCCTGGTGAGCCACGACCGCGACTTCATCAACGCGGTCGTCAACCGCGTGGCGGAGCTGCGCGCCGGAACGCTGACCGAGTACGTCGGCGACTACGCCGACTTCGTAGAGCAGCGCGACGAGCGGATCGCCCAGATGGAACGCCAGGCCGCCGCCCAGGGTCGCAAGGTCGCGCAGGTGGAGCGATTCATCGAGCGATTCCGGTACAAGGCAACCAAGGCGCGCCAGGTGCAGAGCCGCATCAAGGCGCTTGACCGATTGGAGCGCGTGGCGACGCCGACGACCCGCTCCCGCACCGTGAAGTTCCGCTTCCCCGAGCCGTCGCGCAGCGGGCGGACCGTCATCACGCTGGAGGGCATCGTCAAGCGCTACGGCAGCCACACCGTGTACGACGGGCTCGACCTGCAGCTCGAGCGTGGCCAGAAGGTGGCGCTCATCGGTCCGAACGGAGCCGGCAAGAGCACGCTGCTCAAGATCCTGGCCGGGACGCTGCCGTTCGAGGCCGGTCAGCGCGAGCTCGGTTCCAACGTGCGGGTCGCGTATTTCGCCCAGCACCAGATCGACGCCCTTGACCCGGCCAACTCCGTGATCGACGAGCTCTCCGGCGCGGCGACGCGCATGACGAGCAGCGAGGTGCGCAGGCTGCTCGGCGCCTTTCTCTTCTCGGGCGACGCGATCGAGAAACCGGTCGAGGTGCTCTCCGGCGGGGAGCAGACGCGGCTGGCGCTGGCGAAGCTGATGGCCGATCCGGCCAACCTGCTGTGCCTGGACGAGCCCACCAACCACCTCGACATCGCCAGCCGCGACGTGCTGGAGGATGCGCTGAACGCGTTCCCGGGCACCATCGTCCTCATCACCCACGACCGCTACCTGATCCGCAGCGTCGCCAACGCGATCATCGAGGTGAACGGCGGGGAGGCGACCCTTTTCGCCGGCGACTTCGAGTACTACGCGGCCAAGCGCGGCCTCGACATCGAGTCGCGCGGCGCTGTCGAAGGCAGGGCGACGCCACGTGGCATCGAGGAAATCGCCGCGCAACCGCGCGAGACGGCGGCGGAGACCGCTGCCCGCAAGCGCACGGAGGCGGAGCAGCGGAATCGGCGCTACCGGCGGACCCGCGACCTTGTCGCCGCGCTCGAGAAGGTCGAGGAGCGAGTGCGCGCCAACGAGGCCGAGCTGGCCACCGTCACCGAGCAGCTTGGCGATCCGGCGGTCTACGCGGATGGCGACGCCGTGCGCGCCCTGATAGGGAGGCACAACGCAGCCCGTGACGAGGCCGAGCGACTCACCTCCGAGCATGCCCGCCTGACCGACGAGCTTCACGCCGCCGAGACGCCGGACGAAATCGGCCAGCCGGCGCGGTGAACGCCGCCGCAACCCCGCGCCGCGAGGGACGTGACCTCGTCGGCGTCGCACTCATCCTGACCGCGTCCGCCTCCTTCGCCACGCTCGGGCCGATGTCCGTCTTCGCCGAGCGCGGCGGCGTGTCCGCCCTGGCGATGGTCACGTGGCGCGCGGCAATTGGCGCCAGCTGCGTGCTGCTGGTGGTTGCCCTGTGGCGTGCGGGTGGACGAAGCAGCGGCCTGATTCCGCTCTCCGCCATCCCGGTCCGCGATCGCTGGTTCGTAACGGGCGCCGCGTTCGCCAACATGGTGCTCAACCTCGGGGCGTTCATCGCCTTCCAGCGCATCGGCATCACGCTGACGCTGCTGGTCTTCTACCTGTATCCGGCGTTCGTGGCGCTCGTCTCCGTCGTCTGGCTGGGAGATCGGCTGGACCGGCTCCGCTGGGTGGCACTGATCCTTTCGTTGGTAGGGAGCGTGCTGGTCGTCGCCGGCGCGGGGGAATTTGGCAGCCTCGACCTGCTCGGCATCGGGCTGGCGCTGCTGGGCGGCCTGGGGCAGACCTTCTACGTGATCGCCGCGCGCCACGGCTTCGCGCGCATCCCAGGGGCACAGGCCGCGATCATGACCATGGCGGGTGCCGCCGCAATGTACGTCGTCATCGCGGTCACATTCGTCGGCGCCGGCACGCTGCTGCAGCCGCTGGCCGGATTCGACTCGGCGTGGCCGGTGGTGTTCGCCGGCGTCATCGGCGCCGGGGTGCCGACCTTCCTCTACATCACCGGCATCCGGCGCCTCGGGCCGCCTCGGGCCGCCATCCTGGCCACCTTCGAACCGGTGGTCGGCGTTGCGCTGGCAGCCTGGCTGCTCGGCGAACGCCCGGGCATCGTGCAGCTGCTGGGCGGGCTGCTGATCATCGGCGCCGGGATCGTGCTGCAGCTGCGGCCGCACGCCGACGTCGGCGAGCATGAGGCGGTCTAGCTCAGCCCATCACCGCCGCGTAGACCGCCTGGGCGGCCCGCGCCGCCTGCTCGACCGGCACCTCCGCCCACACGACGCGCATGTGACCCTCGTCGAAGCTGCCGGCTCCGTGGGCCGGGATGGGCAGCAGCTCCGGCGTCAGGTTCGCCGGCCCGACCACGCTCACGCGGGCGATCCGCTCCTTGCGGTCAACGGCCAGCATCAGGACCCCGATATCAACTTCTCCGCGGGGACGGGTCGGGCGCACTGACGTTTGCGGCGCAGTGGCGTCGAGGGCGCGGACGAGGAGAGGCATTCGCCCGCGCCGTGCGCGCCGCACCGCGACCGGATGAACAACCTCCGCTCCGAGCTCGGCCAGCAGCTCGAGCTGCAGCGCATCGACCTCGGTCAAGAGTCGCGCGGCGGGGACGAGGTGCGGGTCGGCGTCCATCACGCCGCCCACGTCCTTGAACAGCTCGCAGCGTCGGGCGCGCAGCGCCACGGCCAGCACGACCGCCGAAAGGTCAGTCCCCCCACGGCCGAGCGTGGTCAGCTCGCCGTGCGTGCCGATCCCCTGGAAGCCGGCCACGACGGGCACGAGACCCTCCGCCAGCGCGGCGCGCAGTCGGCGCGGCAGGACACGCCGCACCTCCGCGCCCAGGTGAGCGGCGGCGGTCCGGATGCCTGCCTCCGCGCCGCTGAACGAGCGCGCCGGGATGCCGCGGGCCTGCAGCCCAAGCGCGAACAGCGCGGCGGACAACGCCTCCCCCGTGGCCAGCGCGCGATCGGTCTCGCGAGCGAACGCCGATGACGCCTCGTGGCCGGCCTCGCGCAGGGCCGCGCCGCCATCGGGCAGCAGGACCGAGGCGGAGGCGAGGATGGTGTCAGTTACTCCCTCGAAGGCCGAGACGACCACGACGGGGCGGATTCCGGCATGCCGTTGCTCGGCAACCGTGGCGACCGCAGCGGCGATGTCCTCCGGCCGGCGCAGCACCGAGCCACCGAACTTGTCGACGACGACCGGTTCGGCTGCCTGCTGCGCGGAACGTGCCTGGGTCGCCATGGTCGCTCACTCTAGCCCGCGCGGTCGCGCGGCCAGCGGCTATCCTCAGCCCACGGCTCCAGAGCCCGCTGCCCGACCGAACCGGAGACTCTGCATGCGGACCGCAACCCGTCGCCTGGCAATGCTGGCGCTCAGCCTGGTGACGGCCATCGGCGCGGTCCCCGCCGCGCCGACGCCGATCCACGCCGCCTCCGGCGATAAGCGGCCGAACCTCAAGATGCTGCGCCTGAACGACTGGCGCGTCGAAACCGTCAGCGGCAGACGCCTCCTCCGCTTTACCACGATCTTCGCGAACGCCGGCCCCGGACGATTCGAGCTGCGCGGGTCGCGCAGCTCGCGCAGCGACCAGTCGATGGAGATGGACCAGCTGATGTACCGCTGGGACGGCACCAGCCGCCGGATCGAAACGCCGGCCGTGGCCAGGTACTCGGGGGACGGGCACGATCACTGGCACGTGCAGGGGGTGGTGACGTACGAGGCATGGAAGCTGACCGATCCGGCCGCGGCGCGCCGCGGTGCGAAGACAGGCTTCTGCTTCTTCGATACCACCGCCTGGAGGCTGTCGTTGCCCTATGCCCGCCAGTCACCCTATTACCAGCAGCAGTGGTGCGGCACGCGCTCCGCCATGACGAATCGGGTGGGTGTCTCTGTCGGTTGGGGTGACGAATATCCCTGGAACTTCGCGTACCAGTGGATCGATATCACCGGCTTGCCGGGTGGCATCTACAGGGTGCGCGCCACGGTCGACATCCAGAACTTCTATCGCGAGGCCAACGAGTTCGACAACTGTGTCTGGACCGAGATCCGCATCCCGGCACCCGGCTCCCACAAGCCGCTGGAAGCGACGCGCTTCGGAGGCGGATGCGGTGAGGACGCAATGACGGCCGTTGGCACGTTCGCCGGCGGCGAGAGCTTCGACCCATGGCGCAACGTGACCATGGACGCGGGCGTCCACATCGCCTGGCAGTTCAACTCACAGGGAACTCGCCTCCGCAAGCTCTGGCGCAACCTCTCCGCACAGCGAAACGGGGAGGCAAGCGCCATCGGCACACCGCCGGGCGAGACCGGCCAGTGGCTCTACATGGAGTCCGGCCCGTATGCCACGTACTGGCTGAAGGCGGGCAGCGGAGTCCACCTCGAGCCTTGACCTCGGTCAGTGAGGCGTGATCCGCACCACCCTGTCGTTGCTCCCGTTCGACGTCGTCACGAAGAGCTGATTCCCCGGCCCCAGCACCGAGGCCCGCAGGCGTCCCCAGGAATTGTTGAAAAGCGTCGCCTGCATCGTCAGCAGGTAGCTCCCGGACTGTGGCGTAAAGCGCCGCACGTCGGACTGCTTGAGGGTTGAGACGAAGAGGTTGTTCTGCCAGCTCTCCCAGTTGGAGCCGGTGACGAATGTCCCGCCAGAGGTCGCCAGGGTCGGTCCCTCGCTCGACCAGGCGGGGCCGACGTAGGTCGCACCGCCGGAGCAGGATTGGTACGGGTGGTTGTTGCCAGTGCGGCAGGGCCACCCGTAGTTTCGGCCCGGACGCACCCAGTTGATCTCGTCGTCCTTCTCAGGCCCGTGCTCCACCACGTACACCCGATTCGTGCCGGGCTGGAACGCGATCCCCTGCGGGTTACGGTGACCGATCGACCACACCAGGCTCGGCGCGCTGTTGCCCGGCCAAATCGGATTGTCGGACGGGACGCTGCCATTGCGGTTGACCCGCAGCACCTTGCCGTTCAGGCGGTTCGGATTCTGGGCCCACATCGCGTTGTTGCTGTCGCCCATGGTCACCCAGATCTTCTGATCCGGTCCCTCCTCCACGGCGCAGCCGTTGTGGATCGTATTGGCTCGCATGCCGTAACGGATGATCCAGCGGTCGAACTCGACCTTCCAATCGCCGCGCACGCGGTAGCGCATCACCTGGTTCAGCCATTGCCCGCTGGCGTTGCGCGAAACGCAGATGTAGATGAGCCGATTCGAGTTGAAGTTATGGTCGACGGCGATGCCCATCAGCCCGGCCTCGCCCTCGGCGCGCACGCCGTTGATCGTGCTGGTGGCCAGCAGCGCCGCGCCCGGCTTGGCGCTGGCATAGACACGGATCCGACCGGGTCGTTCGGTCACGAACATCTGCCCGGTGGGCGAGAAGCCCACGTCCCACGGAATCACCAGGCCGCTCTGGATGACGCGTGTGGAGAGGCTCGGTGCGGCAGCGAGGGCAGGCGCCGGCAGGAGGAGGGAGAGGCACATGATCGCGGTGGGGATTGTGGCAAGGCGGACGCGCGGCACGGAGACCTCCTGGCAGCACTGGATACGACGTCGCGGCCACTCTACGGCATGGCCAGCAGGCCCTGTCGATTGATCGCGGATAGGCCCTTCGTCCACGCAACCCACGTCCGAAGCGATGAGCGCTACCCTGCGCGGGTGGCGGCCGGAGGCAGACAACTGCGCGAGATCAGGCGGCGAGTGCTGGCCTGGTACGCGGTCGAACGGCGTGACTTTCCGTGGCGGCGGACCCGCGACCCATGGGCGGTGCTGGTCAGCGAGGTGATGCTCCAGCAGACGCAGGCATCCCGTGTGGTGGAGCGCTTCCCGCTCTTCCTCAGACGATTTCCCACTGCGGCGGCGATGGCCGACGCCAGCGAGGCGGAGGTGCTGGTGGCATGGGCCGGGCTCGGCTACAACCGGCGCGCCCTCTCGCTGCGAGCCGTCGCGGCGGTCGTTCGTCGCGACGGCTGGCCGTCGGACGCCGATGGCCTGCGAGGGCTGCCGGGCATCGGCCCGTACACCTCGCGGGCGGTGGCGGCACTCGCCTTCGGGCATCCGGTGGGCGCGGTCGATACGAACGTCCGTCGCTGGCTGACCCGTCGCTTCGGCCTGGAGATTCCGGCCGCCGCGTCCGTCCTGCAGGACCTCGCCGACGGGCTGGCGACTGCCGCCGTAGACCTTCCGTCGGATGTCGCGGCCGCCTGGATGCACGCCAGCATGGAATTCGGCGCACGCGTCTGCAGTGCCCGTGCGCCCGACTGTCGCAGCTGCCCGATCGCACGTGGCTGCCCTTCGCGAAACCGCGCGGTCGCCGTGCCGGGGCGGCCCCAGCCGGCCTTCGGCGGCTCCGATCGGGCCCTGCGCGGCGCACTGCTGCGAGCCCTCACCACCAGCCCCGAGCGGCGTGTCACGCTGCGCGCCGCCCGGGCGCTGGCCGCACCGCGTGCGGATGCGGTCCTGGCTGGCTTGGAGCGGGACCGCCTGGCGCATCGATCCGGGCGGCACCTGAAGCTGGGCGGACAGGCCGGTGACGCGCCGCCGACTACAATCGGGCCATGACCATGACCTCTCCCGCCGGCCTGCGCGTGGCCGTCGGCGAGCAGATGCCGTCGGTGGGCCTGCGCGCCACGGATGGCTACCTGCTGAACCTGCGGACCTTCGTGGGCAAACGCCCATCGATCGTGGTCTTCTTCGCCGGGCCGTCGCTGCATGGCGCGCGACGCGAGCAGGGCGACGCGATGGCCCGGATGCTGGCCGAGGCGCATCCACGCCTCGAACGCGAGGGCGTCGGCATGGTGGCGATCACGACCGACTCGGAGCGCCAGCAACTCGACTATGTCGCGGAACTGCAGCTGCCCTACCTGCTCTATTGCGACGAGCGCCGCACCGCGGTCGAGGTGCTGGGCATCCCGACCCGGACCGAGCGCAACAACGTGAACGCCGAGCCAACCGCGTTCGCACTTTCGTCCGAGGGCGTGGTGCTGGACATCGTCCCGCGGGCCGAGCCGCGCGGCCTGGTGGCGCGCCTCCTCGAGGCGATCAACCCACCGTCCTGACCCGGGACAAGATGCTGGCGGTCCGCTCTCACCAGGCCGGCGAGCCACTGCGCATCGAGCATGTGCCGGTGCCGGAGCCGTCCGGCGACGAGGTGCTCGTCAGGGTCGCGGGCTGCGGGGTCTGCCACACCGACCTTCACGTTGCCCGGACCGATCGGCTGCGGGTCACTCGCCCGGTCACCCTGGGCCACGAGATCGCCGGCTGGCTGGACGCAGCCGGTCCGCAGGCGTCCGCCGGGCTGCGACGCGCGCGCATCGCGATGGGTGACCCGGTGCTGGTCTTCGGCGGCTGGGGCTGCGGCGAGTGCCGTGAGTGCGCGCTCGGCCAGGGACAACGCTGCGAGCGAGGAGAGTCGCCGGGGTTCCAGCGCGACGGTGGCTATGCCGAGCATGTGCTGGTGCCACACGCCCGCTACCTCGTGCCGCTGCGCGGCCTCGACCCGGTCGAGGCCGCCCCACTGGCCGATGCCGGCTTGACTCCCTATCGGGCGGTCGCGCGCGCCGCGCCGTGGCTGATCAGCGGGGCTCGTGTGCTGCTCATCGGCCTTGGCGGCCTCGGACAGTTCGCGATTCAGTTCCTGCGCCGGTTGCCGGACCTGACGATCGCGGTGCGCGAGCTGGATCCGGACAAGCTCCAGACCGCGGCCGACCTTGGGGCCGACCTGGGCCTGTTGGCCGGCGACGAGTCACTCGTAAGCCTGGGGTTGGGCGGACATGCCGACGTCGTATTCGACTTCGTGGGCACCGATGAGACGCTCACCTACGCGGCACGCAACATCGAGCCGGGTGGCCTCATCTCGCTCGTCGGCGAGGCAGGCGGCCACCTCTCTTTCGGCTTCGATCAGCCGCCGGTCGAGACGTACATGACGACCACGGCCTGGGGATCGATCGAGGATCTGCGGGAGGTGGTTCGCCTGGCGGCGCGCGGAAGGCTGCGCTGGACGGTGGAGCGAATGCCGTTGCGCAAGGCGCGCTCGGCGCACGACCGGCTGCTGGCTGGACGGGTCAAGGGCCGGATCGTGTTGATCCCGTGATCACTCCTGGCCGAAGAACCTGCCCAGGAGGCCCTTTGGCTTCTCGTCCGGCTTGACGTACCACGGACCGGCCACCGACTCGTAGGCCTCGCGGACAGGCGCCGCGCTCACGTCGGTGACGGCCAGCTCGCGCCGTCCGCCAAGGTGCTCGGTGGCGAGGGCATGGAGGCGATTGCGGACTTCGTCGAACTGGGCCAGGTCAGCCTCGGGGACCAGCTGGATTCCCACCGTCCATCCCGTCCCCGCGCGCAGCAGCCACGCCCGACCTACCTGCACGAGCTCGGTCAGCTCCCGCTGCAGCTCTCCGCCGAACGGCTGCGGGACCTCGGTGGGGGCCTCGAGCGGTGGCAGCTCGCCGTGCGGTCGCCGGGCGCGCATCGCCTCCGGCGTCGTCGGGTCGATCCCGGCCGCGAGGAACGGCAGCACGGCGGCCGGCACCTCGATCTGGGCCGGCGCACCCGGGTCGATCACGACTCGCTCCGCCGCCGCCTCCGCGCGGGCAAAGATGTCGCGCGCCGGCAGCACGATCGCGTCGCTGCCCGGCGGACCGAACTCGCGGTAGATATCCGCGGAGGTATACGCGGCCAGGAAGCGGCCGGACTCATCGGCCCCGTGGCGCATCGCTTCCACCGGCACGCGACCCGGGTCAACCGCCTGGCCGGAGGAGGAGCGGATCGGCACCACCAGGGTCATCTCCAGCAGCTCGCCCAAGCCGAAGTCGGTCATGCCAGCGACCCGCCGCCGGCGACCTTGGCGTGGGCGGCGCCGATCCGCGCCAGGACTCGGTCACGCCCCAGGAGCTCCATCGAAGAGAACAGCGGCGGGGAGACGCTGCGGCCCGTCACCGCCACGCGGATCGGTTTGAAGAAGTCGCCGGGCTTCCAGCCGAGCTGCTCCGCCGCGGCGCGGGATCGCGCCTCGAGCACATCGGCCGAAAAGTCGGCGTCATCGAGCTCCTGCACCAGCTGGGCGGCGGCATCCAGCGCAATTGCCGTCTCCGCGGCCGACTTTCCTTTCGCGTTGAGCTCCTCGGGCAGGTACCCGGCGATGACGGCCTCGTCGGGCTCGTGGAGGAAGGCGACGAGCTCCGGGGCATCGGAGAGCCTCACCAACCGCTCCTTGATCAGCGGCACCACGCGCAGCACCGCGCTGTCGTCCAGCGCGTCGGGCAGGAACGGGCGGATGCGGAGGGCAAGCTGCTCATCGGTCAGGCTGCGAATGTACACCCCGTTGAGATGATCGAGGCGATCCTGGTCGAAGACGGCACCCGCCTTGTGAACCTGCCCCAGCTCGAAGCGCCCCGCCAGCTCGTCGAGGCTGAAGATCTCCTCCTCGGTGCCTGGCGACCAGCCGAGGAAGGCGAGGAAGTTGACCATCGCCTCGGGCAGGTAGCCCTGCTCCCGGTAGGCCGTCATGGCGGTCTGCGACTTGCGCTTGCTCATCTTCGACCGATCCGCGTTCAGGATCAGCGGGATGTGGCCGAAGCGCGGCTCGCGATAGCCGAGGGCCCGGATCAGGGCGATGTGCTTCGGCGTGTTCGAGAGGTGGTCCTCGCCGCGGATGACGTGGGTGATGTTCATCTTCTCGTCGTCGACGACCACCACGAAGTGATACAGCGGCACGCCACCGGCGCGCACGATCACGAAGTCGCCCAGCAGGGCGTTGTCGAACTCGACCTCACCGCGCACCAGGTCGTCGAAAGTGACCTTCTCTGGCGGAACCCTGAAACGGATCGCCGGCTTGCGGCCCTCCGCCTCGAACTGCGCCAGGTCGGCATTGGTCAGGCGCAGGCAGCGCCCGTTGTAGCGCGGCGGCTCATGGTTGCGCTCCTGCTGGCGCCGCACCTCGTCGAGCTCCTCGGGCGTGCACCAGCAGTGGTACGCGCTGCCATCCTCCAGCAGCTTCGCCGCCTCGGCGGCGTACAGCTCCCAGCGATGGCTCTGGCGGTAGGGCCCGAATGGACCGATGTCCTCGCCCCCGGCCACCTGCGGCCCCTCATCCCAGGTGATGCCGAGCCAGTGCAGGTTGTCAATGATGTCCTGCTCGTTCTCGACGGTTCCGCGCGCCAGGTCGGTGTCCTCGATCCGCAGCACATAGGTCCCGCCGACGTGGCGGGCAAAGAGGTAGTTGTAGAGGCTGGTACGCGCGGTGCCGATATGCAGCGGTCCTGTGGGGCTCGGCGCCATCCGCGCCCGGATGGGCCGCGTCTCGTCATCGGTCATGGGTGGCCGATGGTAGCGTCAGCCGACCACCATCGCGCGGACGACGGGCTCGATGGCGTCGACCCAGCGCGCGTACTGCGCCCCCGATGGGTGCAGCCCGTCGCCTGACACGAACTGCGGATCGGCGGCGGCGGCGGCGCTGATCTCGAAGATGTCCGGCACGAAAGCGATGCCGCGCTGCTCGCAGGCGCCGCGCAGGATCTCGTTGACGTGCAGGATCCCGGCTCGCTGCAGCTCCGGGACGCCGTACGCGGCGCCCTGCGGTGTGACCGTGTAATCCGGCGTGGCGATGGCGAAGGCGCGATCGGCGGGCAGCGATTCAAGGAGCGTGTCCAGGATCTGCGACACGCTCGCGCCATAGCGGTCATCAGGGACCCCCTGCACGACGTCGTTGACGCCGATCTGGAGGCTGACCAGCTCGGGATTGAGGCGAGCCAGGCGCGGCAGCTCTTCGTCGATCACGTCCGCGGAGGTGTAGCCGTTGACGCCCAGGTTGTCCACCAGCTCGACCTCGAGATCGGCCAGCCGGTCGACCAACTGGTTCGGCCAGCACTCGGCCTCGGACACCGAGGTGCCGATCGTGTACGAGTCGCCAAGTGCCACGTATCGCATCCGTCTAGAGGGAGAAGACGGCGCGCACGTCGCCGGACGAATCACCACGTGGGTCGACGATTGGGGGAGCGGCGAAGGCTGCCAGCCGCTCATCGATGGTGTCCGCAT
>DASSCW010000136.1:0-7316 GCA_035697465.1 Candidatus Limnocylindria bacterium
GCCGTGGGGCATCGGGCTGGAGTCCGAGGCCGCTAGTGGCTGGCCCGGCACCGACTGGATTGAGGACTTCGTCCTGCGCCAGTCCGGTCCGGACGTCTACGACGCGTGGTGGCAGGGCACCCAGGCGTGGAGCTCGCCCGAGATCAGGGAGGCGTTCGTCGCCTTCCTCAAGTGGACCCAGTAGTCAGTCCAAGCAGCGGGGGCCGGGCGCGACGCGCTCGGCCCCCACACTTCGAGGCAACAGATCGGGGCTGAATCTAACCTAGGGAGGTAGGAGGTGGACCTAGGCACCTGGGGCCTGCTGCTGCTGGTGGTCACCGGCGTACCGGCAGCGACGGTGGCCTATGCGCTCCTCACCGAGCGGCTGCTCATGCTCGCGCCGGCGAAGCGGCGCGGGGCCATCCGACCCTGGCTGTGGCTCGCCCCGGGGTTCGCGTTCCTGACCCTGTTCCTCATCTACCCAACCGTGCGCACCCTCATCATGAGCTTCCAGAACCGCAGGTCCGAGGAGTTCGTAGGGGTCGACAACTACTTCGACCTATTCGGGCAGGACTCGTTCTGGCAGATCGTCCTCAACACGGGTCTGTGGATCGTGTTCTTCGCACTGGTTGTAGTGGTATTCGGCGTGCTCATCGCCGTGCTGGCGGACCGAGTCCGCTACGAGACGGCCGTGAAGGCCCTCATCTTCGTACCGCTGGCGATCAGCTTCGTGGCTGCGGGCGTGATCTGGGGGCTGATGTACGAGTTCAGCACCCAGCGAGGCACGGTGAACGCCGCGATCGGCGTCTTCGGCATCGAACCCCAGTCCTGGATGACCGAGTGGCCGCGCAACACCTTCATGCTGATCATCGTGGGCATCTGGATGTGGGTCGGATTCGCGACCGTCATCCTGTCTGCCGGCCTGAAGGGCATCAGCACCGAACTGCTCGAGGCGGCGCGAATGGACGGCGCCACCGAGGTGCAGGTGTTCTTCCGCATCATCCTGCCGTTGCTGATGCCGACCATCGCGGTGGTGGGCACCACCATCGTGATCACCGCCCTGAAGACATTCGACATCATCTACGTGATGACCGGCGGAAACTACGACACCGATGTCATCGCCACGCTCTTCTACCAGGAGCGGTTCGTGAACCGTGATGCCGGCTCGGCGGCAGCCGTCGCCATCATCCTGCTCCTCGCCATCGTGCCGGTGATGCTGTTCAACATCCGGCGGTTCCAGCAGCAGGAGGCCATTCGATGACGGGCCCCGCGGTTCCGGTCGGCACCCCGGCCGAGGCTACCCTCAAGGTGGGACCGCGCGTCGAGCGGGCGGCAGGAAAGGGCCCGAGTTTCTTCAGCCGCCTGCCGCTGCACGCGGTCCTGGTGCTTGTCTGCCTCGTCTGGCTGCTGCCGACCGTCTCCCTGCTGGTCAACTCGTTCCGTCCCGAGAGCCAGGTGCTCACCAGCGGCTGGTGGAACGCGTTCAAGCTGCCGTTCGAGTTCACGCTTGAGAACTACCAGGAGGTGCTGACGCAGGACAACATGGGGCGCAGCTTCCTGAACAGCCTGCTGATCACCATCCCGGCCACCGTCATTCCAATCATGGTGGCCGCGTTCGCCGCCTACGCATTCGCGTGGATGGAGTTCCCGTTCCGCAACGCGCTGTTCATCCTGGTGGTTGGCCTGCTGGTCGTGCCGCTGCAATCGGCCCTGATCCCGGTGCTGCAGCTGACCACTGCGCTGGGGATCACGGGGACCTTCCCGGCCGTATGGCTGGCCCACACCGGCTTCGGCCTCCCCTTCGCCATCTTCCTGCTGCGCAACTTCTTCGGGCAGCTGCCGAAGGAGATGTTCGAGTCGGCATACCTGGACGGCGCCTCCCCGACGACGGCGTTCTTCCGGCTGGTCCTGCCGCTATCCGTCCCGGCGATCGCGTCGCTGGTCATCTTCCAGTTCATGTTCGTGTGGAACGACCTGCTGGTGGCGCTGATCCTGGTGGGCGGCACTCCTGACGTCGCCCCGTTGACTGTGTCGATTGCCAACCTGATCCAGTCCCGCGGGCAGGGCTGGCACCTGCTGACCGCGGCCGCCTTCATCAGCATGATGCTGCCGCTGGTCGTCTTCTTCAGCCTGCAGCGGTACTTCGTGCGCGGCATCCTGGGCGGCTCCGTCAAGGGGTAGGTCGCAGCTCCCTCCGTCGCAAGTTCCAGCACGTGGGTCACCCGACCATGGAACCGACGGACCGTCCTCCTCGATGGGCGATCGATCCTGTGCGTGGGTCACTCGGCCAAGGAGGTGGCCTCGAACGCCCAACTGCCGCGTCGCTCACGCGTTCCGGAGTTCAGTGACCCACCTCCCGCAACATCGAGCAGCGTCACGCCATTCGGGTGAGGATCGACTCCCGGTCGAAGGCCCATGAGCCGATGACCAGCGTCCCGCCGATCAGTCCGGCGACCAACAGGTCGCCGACGATCACCTGGTCCATGGTGAAGGTGGGCTCACCGCCGAAGAACTGGGCCACGGCCACGGCGATGATCGGGATCACCACGAAACCGCCGATCTGCTGCGCCGTGCGCGGGTCGTTGACGCGGCTGCTGACCACGATGCCGAGCAGCACGCTGAACAGGCAGATCAGCGGCACCAGCGTCGCCATGGCGACCAGCCACACGTCGCTGAACACGAAGCGCGTCAGCCGCGGGTCGGCGATGGCGCCGTTCACCAGGCCGTAGAGCAGGAACACCGCCCAGGTGGCGATGACTGCCGGCAGTGCCGCCGCCAGCGTCTTTCCGGCCAGCAGCTCCGACACCTCCAGCGGCGTTGCCAGCTGCGGCTCCAGCGAGCGGGCGACCTTCTCGCCGATCACCGACTGGCTGGCGATGGCCATCGGCACCATGGCCGGAATGAGAAGGAAGTAGGCCATGAAGTTCAGGACGATGAAGGCCTGGGCTGCCGTCTTCGCCTCGACGCCCTCGAAGTTGCTGATGTACGCCTCGATCTGGGCCAGCTGATTCGGATCGAGGTCGTTGGCCTGGATGAACGCGACCAACCCGGTCGGGATGGCGGCGAAGATCAGGGCCGGCAGCGCGACGGCGCCCAGGAGCAGCCGGTTGCTGAGCAGATCGCGCCACTCCTTGACGAAGACGGCCCACGCGAATGCCGGCCTCATGCCGCCTCCGACGCCGGGACGGACCGATCGTCGCGGACCCCGGCCTCTCCGACCAACTCCAGGTAGACCTCCTCCAGGGTTGCCGCCTCCTCGCGCACGCTCGTGATTCGGGCGCCTGCGTTCACCAGCGCGGCGACCAGGTCGGGCGTCTCGCGCGCGGGATCGGCCAGCTCCACCACCAGCGCGCCACCGCGCTCCTGTACACCCTGCACGTAGGAGAGCCCCGCCATCGTCTCTATGAACGACGCGGACGGGCGGGCGCCGTTGAGGTCAACGCGCACCGTCCCGTTGCGACCGTGGCGCCGCAATCCGGATGGCGTGTCCACGCGCAGCAGCGTCCCGCGCATGATGCCGATGCGGTCGCAGAGTCGCTCCGCCTCGTCCAGGTTGTGCGTGCAGACCACGATGCTGCGACCGAGCTCGCGCAGGGTCGCCACGAAGTCGCGCACCGTCTTGGCGGCCGATGGGTCGAGGCCGCTGGTCGGCTCGTCGAGGTAGATGACCTCCGGCTCGTGCAGCAGTGCGCGCGCGATCGCGATCTTCTGCCGCATCCCCTTGCTGAACCCGCCGACCCTGCGGTCGCCGTGCTCGAGCATGTCGACCACGCCCAGGTAGCGATCGACCGCAGCGCGCAGCGTTCCGCCGGTGAGGCCGTACAGGCGGCCATAGAAGGCCAGGTTCTGGCGGGCGGTGAGCTTCTCGTGCAGCCCGGGCGACTCGGTGAGGATGCCGGTCATCGCCCGGATACGCTGCGAACCCTCGCCGAGGGGGTGGCCGTTCACTGTGGCCGTGCCGCTGCTCGGCGCGATCAGCCCGGCGAGCATGCGGATGGTCGTGGTCTTGCCGGCGCCATTCGGTCCGAGCAGCCCGAAGATCTCGCCGTCCCCCACCTCGAACGAAAGGTCATGGACGGCGGTCAGCCGGCCGAAGTCCTTTCGGAGCGCGTCGACGGTGATCACCGCGGCAGATGCTAGCCGCCCGCGGGCAGGCCCGCCCATCGGTACCTTTGGGTTCTGCCCTACCATCGGTCCGTGGCCGAACGCACGATTTCCAGTGAGCGCGCCTTCGACGGAAAGCTGATCTCGTTGCGCGTGGACCGGGTGGAGCTGTCGAACGGGCAGACTGCCGCGCGCGAGATCGTCGAGCATCCCGGTGCGGTCGGCATCCTGGCCTGGGACGGGGCGAGGCTGGCGTTGGTCAGCCAGTGGCGGCATGCCGCCGGCCAGGTGATGCTGGAGATTCCGGCGGGCACGCTGGACCAGGGCGAGTCGCCGCGCTCGACGGCGGAGCGGGAGCTCGGCGAGGAGTGCGGCCTCGCGGCCGAGGCCTGGGAGCAGGGTCCATCCTTTTTCACGGCGCCGGGCTTCTGCACGGAGCACCTCACCCTCTTCCTCGCGACCGGGCTGCGCGATGGCACGTTCGAGTCGCCGGAGGACGAGGAGCTGGAACTCTCCTGGCTCACGCTGGCGGAGGCCGTGGCTGCGGTCGACGACGGCCGCGTGATCGACGCGAAGTCGGTGGCCGGCATCCTGTGGCTCTCGCACCGCCTGGCGTCCTCGTCCCAGTGACAGCACGATCGCGGCACGCGGATTGCGTTCGCGCAGCCGCGCCATGACCCAGGAAGCGACCGAGTCGGCTGAAGAGGCCGGGCTCCGCTACGTCACCGACACCTCGCCCGGGATCAGCCGGCGGCGCGCCGGCAAGGGCTTCACCTTTGTCGGCCCGGAGGGCGAGCGGATCACGGACCGCGCGAAGGTGGAGTGGATCCGCGGCCTTGCCATTCCTCCGGCCTGGACCGATGTCTGGATCTGCCCCTCGCCGCGCGGGCACCTGCAGGCAACCGGGCGTGACGCACGCGGCCGGAAGCAGTACCGCTACCACCCGGAGTGGCGCGCCGTCCGCGACGACGCCAAGTACGAGCGCATGCTCGCCTTCGGCAAGGCGCTGCCGCGCATCCGCCGCAGGGTGGACCGGGACATGCGGCGTCGCGGCCTCCCGCGGGAGCGCGTCCTGGCGGCGGTCGTGAGGCTGCTCGAGAAGACGCCCATGCGGATCGGTAACGAGGAATATGCGCGGGACAACAAGTCCTTCGGCCTCACGACGTTGCGGGACCGACACGCAACGATCGGTACCGCGCGCATCCACTTCCGATTCCGCGGCAAGGGCGGCAAGGACCACGAGGTCGAGCTTTCCGACGCCAGGCTGGCGCGCATCGTGAGCCGATGCCAGGACCTCCCCGGGCAGGAGCTGTTCGCGTACCTGGATGCCGATGGAGAAGTCCGATCCGTGGAGTCGAGCGACGTAAACGACTACCTGCGCGAGATCTCCGGCCAGGAGTTCACGGCCAAGGACTTCCGGACGTGGTCCGGGACCGTCCTCGCCGCCTGGGCACTGCGCGAGTTCACCCAGGTCGACTCCGAGGCGCAGGCCAAGCGCAACGTGGTGAACGCGGTCGAGCGGGTGGCCGAGTGGCTCGGCAACACACCGGCGGTGTCACGCAAGTCGTACGTGCACCCCTCGGTGATCGACGCCTACCTGGACGGCGATGTCGTGCGCGGCGCGCGCGAGGCGGCCGACGAGGCGCTCAGCGAGCACCTCACGGACCTGACGTCTCGTGAGGCTGCCGTGCTCGCTCTCCTTCGTCAGCGACTGCGCAAGGAGGAGCGGAAGGCCGCTACGCCGCCTCGACGCGCTGGAGGGCAAGGCGATAGTCCTCGATCTCGGGGCGCAGGAAAACGGCCCACCGCAGATGGCGACGGCCGGCGCTCACATCGCCGAGGCGCAGGCGCGAAAGGCCAAGCCCGAAGTGGGCGTAGTGCGCGAGCGGATCGGCGTCGATGATCGCCTGGAACCTGTCGGCCGCCTCTGCCGGCTCGCCCTGCTCGAAGTAGGCGCGGCCGAGCGCCTCCAGGATCGAGGCCTTGCCGGGCTCGAGTGCCAGGCAGCGCTCCAGGACCAGTGCGGCCGCGGCGGGATGATGCTCCGCGAGCAGGCGCGACCCGCGCTGGAAGAGGTCGTACGCAGAGTCGCGGCTGTCGGGATCCATCGGTCGAAAGCGGTCAGGCGTGCAGGTCGATGCGCTCGAGCCGCGGGTTCTCGCTGCGTCCCGGGATGCGGCCGCGCTTCGCGATCGGGCGTCCGTCGATCTCCTTGAGGTCACCCGTGAAATCGATCGGGCTGGCATCGCTGATGGCGGACCCCACGGCGAAGGAGTCGACCGGCGCGTTGGCCTCCTTGAAGTAGCCGATACGTTCCGCGTCCAGGCCGCCGGAGACAACGATGCGCACGTGCTCGTGGCCGGCGTTGTCCAGGCGCGCGCGAACCTCCTTGACGAGGTCGGCCGTGACGCGACCACGCTCGGACGGCGTGTCCAGCCGAACGCCCCACAGACGCTCGCCCAGCGCATCCGCCACGCGAACCGACTCCTCGGCCTCATCCTTGAACGTGTCCACCAGGGCGATCCGCGGCACCTCCGGCTCGACGTGGCGGTCGAAGGCCTCGACCGCGCGAACCGTGTCGCCGAAGATGAGGATCAGGGCGTGCGCCATGGTGCCCGTGGGCGCGAGCCCGGCCAGCCGCGCGCCGGCCGGAGTCGACACGCCGATGCAGCCGCCGACGACGCTGGCGTAGTCCATCTGGTCGGCGACCGATGGGTGCACATGGCGCGCACCGAAGCCAATCACCGGGATCGGCGCTGCCACGTCCACGATGCGGCGGGCCGCGGTTGCCCAACCGGTGCACTGCGAGAGGATGCCCAGCAGGGCGGTCTCGTACAGGCCGAAGGCGGAATAGCGGGCGTTGATGCGCATCACCACCTCCTTCGGCGCGACCCGATCGCCGTCGTGCAGCGACTCGACCACCGGATCGGGATCCAGCTCCTTGCCGTTGCCCAGGATCTCGCGAAGGTAGGCAAGCGACTCCTCCGCGCCGCACAGGATCGCGTGCTCGCGGGCGAAGATCTCCATCGTCACCACCGGATCCAGCTGCTCGGCGGCCAGGATGCGGCGGGCCCGCTCGAAATAGATGTCCGCCGTGTCGCCGGACAGGATGTCGGCGGCGGGCTGGAATCTGGGTCGGGCGGGCTGCGTCCGGGTCATGGTCGAGCAGTGTAGCCGGAGGATTCGGCCCGCCTGCGACGCCGGACCAGCGAGACGGCCAGCATCAGCAGCAG
>DASSCW010000137.1:0-2871 GCA_035697465.1 Candidatus Limnocylindria bacterium
TGGTTGAGGTATCGTTGCCTCGATAGATCGGCGCAGCATGTCGCCGGCCCGCCGACGGGAGAAGCCCTGGGCCTGCAGCCGGCGCAGCTGCCGATGCCGCAGGATCGAGGCCAACACCACGCCCAGAACCGAGATCAACGGAATAATCAGCGCCGCGGAGTAGACCTGCTGATAGACTGCCACCTTTTCCGGCTGCGACAGTCCCTGGACACCGCTGAAGAGGTAAACATTGACCAGCGCGACCAGCATGGTGCCGCCGACAATGGCAACCCGGCCAAGGGTTTGAACGGTTGTGTTCATCCGCTTGCGGTTCAACGGGTCGATGGGATGGCCGTCCGCACCCAAAGAACGAACCCGCTGTCGCGGGAGGGGTGTGCGTAGCCGGAGAGCTCGGTTGATCGGCTGATTGCGGCGGTCTTGGACAGGTGAACGAGGGATGACGGGCTGGGTGTCCCGTCCTGAGGATCGAGGGGTCAGTGACCTCACCTCAGGACAGGAGCACCGCGATGAGCGAAACGCTTATCAACCCACCCATCAGCCCGTTACGCCGGCGGATGATCGAAGACATGACCGTGCGTCAGTTCGTCGAGAAGACGCAAGGCGACTATATCCGCCACGTCCGGACGTTCACAGCCTTCCTCGGCCGCTCGCCGGATACCGCCACGGCCGACGACCTTCGCCGCTTCCAGCTACACCAGGCTGAGACCGGGGTGCGGCCGCCCACGATCAACAGCGCGGTGGCGGCGTTGCGGTTCTTCTTCACCGTCACCCTCGACCGGCCCGCGCTCGCCCGCGGCCTGGTGTTCGTGCGCGAGCCGCGGAAGATCCCGGTGGTGCTCAGCCCCGAGGAGGTTGCACGCCTGCTGGAGGTGGCGCCGGGGCTGAAGTACAGGGCCGCGCTCTCGGCCGCCTACGGCGCCGGCTTAAGGATTGCGGAGGTCGCCAACCTCAAGGTGGCGGACGTCGACTCCAAGCGGATGCTGCTCCGGATCGAGCAGGGGAAGGGCCGCAAGGACCGCTTCGCCATGCTGTCGGAGCGGCTGCTGGAGCTGCTCCGCGACTGGTATCGCATTGCCCGGCCGCCGGTGTGGCTGTTTCCCGGCCGGGATCCGCTGCTGCCGGTGACGACGCGGCAGCTCAACCGCGCCTTTCATGCCGCCGCGACAATGGCCGGGATCAAAAAGCGGGTGAAGCCGCACACGCTGCGGCACAGCTTCGCTACCCACCTGATCGAACAGAACATCGACATCCGCGTCATTCAGGTGCTGCTCGGCCATGCCAAGTTGGAGACGACGGCGCTCTACGCGCAGGTGGCCAGCACCACCATCCGCAAGGTGATGAGCCCGCTCGACCGGCTGTCGCCGCTGATCGCCAGGGGCCAACAGCCGCCGGCGTAATCGCCGATTGCGATGGCGCGTCCGGCTCTCGAGGTCGCGGACATCTTCCGCGATCACGGGCCGGCGTGGCGTAACGCCAACGCCGGCCATGTGAGCCTCGGCCAGTTGCAGGTGATGAGCGCGATCGAGCGCTGCCGTACCGCGGCGCTGGGCGGCCATGTCGCCGCCTGCGAGCGATGCGAGCACACGCAGATCGCCTACAACAGCTGCCGCAACCGGCATTGCCCGAAGTGCCAGGGGGCGGCGGCGAAGGCGTGGCTGGCCGCGCGACAGTCCGAGCTGCTGCCCGTGGCGTATTATCACGTCGTCTTCACCCTGCCGGCGGCGGTTGCAGCCCTCGCTTACCAGAACAAGGCGGTGGTCTACGACCTGTTGTTCAAGGCGGCATCCGAGACGCTGCTCACCATCGCCGCCGATCCGAAGCACCTCGGCGCCCGGATCGGGCTCACCGCCGTGCTGCACACCTGGGGCTCGGCGCTCACCCATCATCCGCACCTGCACATCATCGTCCCGGGCGGCGGGATCTCTTCCGACGGCGGGCGCTGGATCGCCTGCCGGCCCGGTTTCTTCCTGCCGGTCCGCGTGCTCTCGACGCTGTTCCGCCGCCTGATGCTGGAGAATCTCACGCAAGCGCACGCCGCCGGTCGGCTCGTCTTTTTCGGTGCACTCGCATCGCTGGCCAGCGGCCGAGCGTTTACCGCCTTCCTCGCGCCCCTGAAGAAAACGAAGTGGTTCGTCTACAGCAAGCGCCCCTTCGCCGGGCCGCAAGCCGTACTCGCGTACCTCTCCCGCTACACCCACCGTGTTGCCATCGCCAACAGCCGCCTGATCGCGCTCGATGACGCCGGCGTCCGCTTCCGCTGGAAGGACTACCGCGCCGACGGCCGCGCGCGGTTGAAGACGATGACGCTCGCGCCTCCCGAGTTCATTCGCCGCTTCCTGCTGCACGTGCTGCCCGCGGGCTACCACCGCATCCGCCACTACGGCCTGTTTGCCAACGGCCAGCGCCGCGACATGATCGGCCGGGCGCGCCAGCTGCTCGACGCCGCAACCGCCGAGGCCGCAGCGACGAAACGCACCGACAACAACGACGAAGCAGGCGAGACGGCGCCGACACCGACGCAGCGCTGCCCCTGCTGCGGCGGCCGCATGATCATCGTCGAGACCTTCGCCGCCGGCACCGCGCCGCGCCACCGACCGTCGGCGCAGATCGCCGCCATCCGGATCGACACCTCATGACCAGGATCGCCGCGTTCGAACCAAGCACCAATGCCCGTCCGAAGCACCGGTCATCGACCGGCGCCGATCCCGCTCGCTCGCGTCCGCCCGATCGCCCGCGGAAGAGACGCCGATCGACCGGCTGCGCGCCCATGTCGAACCCGCACATCGCGCCGACGCTCGCCGTCAGGCAAGCGCCCCGTCGCCCGATCGCCGATCACACCGACCCCGGCCGGTCCGCCGCGCCGCTCAAATC
>DASSCW010000138.1:0-5693 GCA_035697465.1 Candidatus Limnocylindria bacterium
TCCGGATCGTGCTGGGTGCTCACCACCACCGTATCGACGCGGGTCGGGTGGCCATCGCCGTCGTATTCGACCGTCACCTGGCTCTTGCCGTCGGGACGGAGGAACGGCAGCGTGCCGTCCTTGCGCACCGCTGCCAGCTGCCTTGCCACCTGGTGGGCGAGCTGGATGGGCATCGGCATCAGCTCATCCGTCTCGTCGCTCGCGTAGCCGAACATCATTCCCTGGTCGCCGGCGCCCAGCTCATCGGGATCAATACCATGCTTCGCCTCCAGGGCGCGGTCGACGCCCAACGCGATGTCGGGCGACTGCTCCTTGATGGCGACCAGCGTGCCGCAGGTCTCCCAGTCGAAGCCGAGGCGGCTGTCGTTGTAGCCGATCTCCCGCACCGTGTTGCGCACGATGCTCTGGACGTCGGAATACGACTCGGTCGTCAGCTCGCCGATCACGAGCACGAGACCTGTCGTCGCCGTAACCTCGATCGCGGCCCGGGCCATCGGGTCGTGCGACAGGACGTCGTCCAGGACAGCGTCGGCGATCGCGTCGCACAGCTTGTCCGGATGCCCCTCGGTCACCGATTCCGAGGTGAAGGGCACTCGGCGGTGGCCGCCAGTCATGTGCCGGACTCCCAGGAGTTCGCGTATGCGTCCTGCTCCGCCGTCAGCGGGTCGATCTTGAGGCCCATGCTCACGAGCTTCAGGCGGGCAACCTCTTGGTCGATGTCATCGGGGATGCCGTAGACGCGCGGCTCCAGCTCGTCAACGTGGGCGCGGAGCCACTCGAGGCCCAGCGCCTGGTTGGCGAAGCTCATGTCCATGACCATCGCCGGATGCCCTTCTGCAGCACCGAGATTGACCAGGCGGCCATCGGCGAGGACGTAGATGCGCCGTCCATCGGCCATGAGGTACTCACGGGTGAAGGGCCGCACCTCGCGGGACGATTGCGCCTGCTCCTCCAGCGCGCCGAGCTCGAACTCGTCGTTGAAGTGGCCCGCATTGGCGAGGATGGCCCCGTCGAGCATCACGGGGAAGTGGTCGCGACCCCAGACGTTCAGGTTCCCGGTGGCGCTGATGAAGACGTCGCCGATGCGGGCCGACTCGGCGGCCGCCATGACCCGGAAGCCATCCATGGCCGCCTCCAGGGCTCGGATCGGCTCCACTTCCACCACAACTACGTTGGCACCCATCCCATGCGCCCGCGTCGCGATCCCGCGACCGACCCAGCCGTAGCCACCGATCACCACGGTCTTGCCGGCGAAGAGAATGTTGGTCGCGCGCAGGATGCCGTCGATCGCGCTCTGCCCGGTGCCGTAGCGGTTGTCGAAGAGGTGCTTGGTGAGCGCCTCGTTCACCGCAACGATGGGATAGGCGAGCTTGCCCGCCTTCGCCATGGCACGGAGGCGGATCACGCCCGTGGTTGTCTCCTCGGTGCCTCCGACCACCGTCTCCAGCAGCTCGGTGCGCCGTGTGTGGAGCTCGTTCACGAGGTCTGCGCCGTCGTCCATCGTCACGTGCGGCGCATGGTCCAGAGCGGCCGCGATGTGCGAGTAGTAGGAGTCACGGTCCTCGCCCTTGATGGCGTAGGTCGGGATGCCGTGGTGGGCGACCAGCGAAGCCGCAACGTCATCCTGGGTCGAGAGTGGGTTCGACGAGCACAGCACGGCATCGGCCCCTCCGGCGACCAGGGTGCGCATCAGGTTTGCCGTCTCCGCCGTGACATGCAGGCAGGCGCTGATGCGCCACCCCTCGAGCGGTCGCTCTGCCGCGAATCGCTCGCGAATGCCGGCCAGCACCGGCATCTGCCGATCGGCCCAGTCGATCCTCAACGCGCCGGCGTCGGCCAGGCCGATGTCGGCGATGTCGCCCCTTACTTCGTTTCGCGTGGCCACGTCAGTCGTAGTGCCTCTCGTATCGGTCTCATCAATCCCCACCCACCGCTGCGTCGACGCGCCAGCCGCTCCGTCAGCAGGCAGTACTCGGCGTAGCCGAGCCGCGCGTAGGCGGCCACGGCGGACAAGTTGTCAGTGTGCACGTTGAGCGCGACGTCCGACATCCGCTCAAGCAGCTCGGCCGTGACCGCGCTGGTCACCATCTTGGCGAAGTCATGGCCGCGGAAGTCCAGGTGGGTCATCACGTTGCCCACCACGGCCACGCCCTCGTGCGTGTTGATCACGTGGGTCCCTGCGGCGCTGACCAGCTGCCCGCGCACCCACACACCATAGTAGACGCCCTCTTCCAGGACGCTGGCGGGGAACCCGCCGCGGAACCCCAGCTGGTAGAGCCGGTTGAGCGCGTCAATGTCCGAGCCGGCCAGGCGCTCCGCCGGGCCAGCGAACGGCTGGAACGTGGATCGGTCGACGACCATGCGGTGAAGGAAGACCGGCCGCTCCAGCTCGTACAGCTCCGCGACCGTCTCGTCGAGCGCCTCCGTCCCGAGCAGGTAGGCGTCACGCGGCCGAATGACCGAGGAGAGGATCTCGCGACAGCCTTCCGGGTCGCCCATGACGAACAGCGGCTGCGGGACGAGGCCCTCCTGGTGCATGGCCAGAGCGATTGGTCGCCCGAGGTCGTCGTAGGCGATGCCCCACTGGCATCGTTCGCGGCGCGGCCCGTCGAGATCGCCCATCGCGTAAGCGGCGTAGCGCCGATCCGTGCGGAGGTATGCTGCGATCTCGTCCCGATCGGCGACAACGCGGGCGTAGAGATCGACCCTTGGCGCGACCGCCACCGTTTCGAGACCCGTCGCTCAGTACGTGATGAGCGTGTGGATGGCGTAGTCGCCGAGCTTGTCCCGGCCTCGGAGGGCCGTGAGCTCGACCATGAAGGAGAGGCCGGCGATCTCACCTCCGAGCCGCTTCACCAGCTCGATGGTGCCGAGGACCGTTCCGCCCGTGGCCAGCAGGTCGTCCACGATCAGCACGCGCTGCCCTTCGGAGATCGCGTCGCGATGGACCTCCAGCGTGGCCGTGCCGTACTCCAGGTCGTACTCGACTTCGATCGTGTCCGCCGGCAGCTTCCCGAGCTTGCGCACCGGGACGAAGCCCGCGCCCAGCTTGTAGGCAAGCGGCGCCGCAAAGATGAACCCGCGCGACTCCATACCCACCACCAGGTCGATTCGCTCGTTGGCGACCGGCTCCGCCATGCGGTCGATCACGTCGCGGAACGCGTCCGGTTCCTTCAGCAGGGTCGTGATGTCGTAGAAGAGGATGCCCGGCTTCGGGAAATCGGGGATCTCGCGGATCTTCGCGCGCAGATCGTCGGCGGGACGAACGGTCACAGGAGGCTCCAGGCGGATGTGGGCGCGTTGGAGTCTAGCCCGATCCAGCCTCCCCGAGCAATGGAACGGTCGCGGTTATCCCCCGGAGCCCTGGCTGGTCCGCTTTCCAGTGGGCGCCTTCTTCTTGGTGGCCGATGCCTTGGTAGCCGATGCCTTGGTGGCCGATGCCTTGGTGGCTCGCTTCGGCGCGGTGGTGGCCTTCGACGCCGTCGAACGCCGGGTCGCGGTCCTGCGCGCGCCCTTCTTTGGAGAAGACCCGATGCCGGGCATGACGGAGATGCCCTTCTCGACGACGTTGCCGGCGACCTCTGCCGCTCCACCCGCAACGTCGACGATGGTGCTCGCCACCGAGCCAACGCCCTTGCCGACCTTCTTCAACAGCTTGCGCGGTTCCATGCTGAATCCCTCCCGAACGCTTTCTGTCGGTTCGGAATGCAAGAACGCGACCACCGCGCGGCATTAATGACCGGCAGCCAGCCTCCGCAGCACGGTCTGTAGGACGCCGCCGTTGCGGAGGTAGTCCACGTCGATCTCGCCATCCAGGCGCGCCACGACCCGGAAGCTGCGCTCCGCTCCCGCTTCATCGGCAACGTGAACGACGAGCTCCTGGCGCGGCCGGAGCCCCTCGGCGATGCCGGCGATGCTGAACGTTTCACGGCCGCTCAGCCCCAGCGACGCGGCGTTCTGGCCAGGCAGGTACTGCAGGGGCAGGATGCCCATGCCGACCAGGTTCGACCGGTGGATGCGCTCGTAAGACTCGGCGATCACCGCGCGGACACCCTGGAGCTGCGGCCCTTTCGCAGCCCAGTCGCGGCTGCTCCCCGATCCGTACTCCTTGCCCGCCAGCACGAGGAGAGGGGTTCCCTCGGCCGCGTAGCGCGCCGCCGCGTCGAAAATGCTCATCCGCTCGCCACTCGGCAGGTGCTCGGTCACGTTCCCCTCCTGGTCCGGCGTCAGCAGGTTGCGCAGCCGGATGTTCGCGAACGTCCCGCGCACCATGACCTCGTGATGGCCGCGCCGTGCCCCATAACTGTTGAAGTCCCGTGGCTCGACGCCATGGGCAACCAGCCATTCCCCGGCCGGTGACGTGCGCGCGATCGATCCCGCCGGTGAGATGTGGTCCGTCGTCACGCTGTCCCCGACCATCGCCAGCACGCGGGCGTCCAGCACGTCGGTCAGCGCCGCCGGCTCCGGCGTGACGCCGGCGAAGAATGGCGGCATCGCCACGTAGGTGCTCTCCGGATCCCACGCGTAACGATTGCCCGCCGGCACCGGCAGGTCGCGCCACCGCTCATCCCCATCAAAGACCGATGCGTAGTTGCGCGTGAAGACCTCTGACCGCACCTGCTCGGCCACGACCGATGCAACCTCCTGGTTGGACGGCCATAGCTCCGCCATGAAGACCGGCTCGCCGTCGCGATCGGTCCCCAACGGCTCCGTGGTGAGGTCGATGTCGACCCGTCCCGCAAGCGCGAACGCGACGACGAGCGGCGGCGAGGCGAGATAGCTGGCGCGGGCGTGGGGATGGATACGCCCCTCGAAGTTGCGGTTGCCGGAGAGCACGGCGACGCCGACCAGGTCGTTCGCCTCGATCGCCGCCGCGATCGACTCCGCCAACGGCCCGGAGTTGCCGATGCAGGTCGTGCAGCCGTAGCCCACCAGGTCGAAGCCGAGCGCCTCCAACGGCGCCATCAGCCCGGCACCAGCCAGGTAGTCGGTCACCGCTCGCGAACCAGGTGCCAGCGAGGTCTTCACCCAGGGCGGCGTTGACAGGCCGCGCGCAACCGCGTTCCGCGCCAGGAGGCCAGCTGCCACCATCACGCTGGGGTTGCTCGTGTTCGTGCAGGACGTGATGGCCGCGATCACCACAGACCCTGAGCGAAGCTTGATCGCCTGGCCATCCAGGTCGACTTCCACCGCCCGGTAATGCGCCCGCGCGTGGTTCGTGTGTGCCGGCTCCTCTACGGGCGTCGCCTGGCCCGGATCCGGCCCCTCATCGGCATCGGTCCGTTGCGTGTACGACGGCGGGTCGGATGCGGGGAAGGACTCCTCCGACGCCTCCTCGACCACCGACTCGGTCGCGGCCGGCTCAAGCGCATGCTCGTGGGTCGAACCGTCGTCATGCGTGTGCAGTCCCGCCGCGAAGGTGCCCCGGAAGTTCTCGACCAGCCCGGTGAGAGGCACGCGGTCCTGCGGTCGTCGCGGGCCTGCCACTGACGGCACGACTTCTCCCAGGTCCAGGCTCAGGGACTCGTTGAAGGCCGGCTCGGCCGTTTCATCGGTCCTGAAGAGGCCCTGCTCCTTGGCGTACGCCTCGACGCGCGCCACCGTGTCCGCGGGTCGCCCGGTCATGCGCAAGTAGCGCAGGGTCTCCTCGTCCACCGGGAAGAGGGTTGCGGTGGCACCGAACTCGGGCGACA
>DASSCW010000139.1:0-7322 GCA_035697465.1 Candidatus Limnocylindria bacterium
CCGCAGGTAGCGTGGTCACCTACGGCGTCGACAACGAAGCCGATGTGTCCGCCTCCGCCATCGACGCGCGCGCCAACGGCACCTCGTTCGAGGTCACGGCCGACGAGTGGTCGGGTCGCGTGAACCTGCTGATGCCGGGCAGCTTCAACGTGCACAACGCCCTGGCCGTCATGGCGCTGGCGTCGGTCGAGGAAATTGACCTGGGGCTGGCCGCGCGCGCGCTCGAAGAGGTGCGGGGCGTCCCGGGACGCATGGAGACGGTCGACCTCGGGCAGCCCTTCGGCGTGGTCGTCGACTACGCCCATACCGCCGACTCGCTCGGCAAGGTGCTGCGCGTCCTGCGTCCGTTGGCGCGCGGCCGCGTCATCGCCGTATTCGGATCGGCGGGGGAGCGTGATCCGACCAAGCGACCGGCGATGGGCCGCGTATCGGCGGAACTGGCCGACATCACGATCGTGACCGACGAGGACCCGCGCCTCGAGGACCCGCGGATCATCAACCAGGCGATCGCCGAGGGGGCACGCGCGGGCGGCGCAATCGGCGGGGAGTCGCTGTTCGTCATCGACGATCGCACTGCGGCGATCCGCCACGCCATCGGCCTGGCCTGGGACGGGGACGTCATCCTGCTGGCCGGCAAGGGGCACGAGAAGACAATCATCTACGGCACCGAGGGCCGCTGGTGGGACGAGAAGGAGGTTGCGCGGCGGGCGTTGCGCGACGCCGGCTACGGCGAGACTGATGCCTGAGCTGCGCGCCTGGCGCGTCACCGACCGTGAGGCCTGGAACGACTTCGTCGAGTCCGCCCCCTACCGCAGCTTCCCGCAGCTGTGGGAATGGGGCGAGCTGCGCGAGGCAAGCGGCTGGAGACCGTTGCGGATCGCCGTCGGCGAAGATCCTCGGCGGCCGCCGTCGGCAGTGGCACAGGTGCTGCTGCGGCGCGTGCCCGCCGTCGGGTGGCGGCTGGCGTACGTGCCGCGCGGCCCGGTGGGGCACCTGGACGAGCCGCGCACCCGTGAGGCCATGTTCGCCGCCCTGCGGTCACTGGCACGGACGGAAGGCGTGGCCACCGTCAAGGTCGATCCGGAGGCGACGCCCGATTCGCCGCTGGGCCAGGCGCTGCTCACGGCCCCATGGCGTGGCGCCGAGAAGGTCCAGCCGCCGCGGACGCGTCTCATCGAGCTCGCCCCGCCGGCGGACGATCTCCGAGCCGCCATGAAGAAGAAGCATCGCCAGTACGTCGCCAAGGCCGAGCGGGAGGGAATCTCGGTTGAATGGTTCGACGGAAAGTCCGACGCGACTGCCGCGCTGGACGACTTCTACCGGATCTACGCGCACACCGCGGAGCGCGCCGGGTTCGTGGCACGCGCCCGCGACTACTACGATCGGGTCTGGCGCCTGTTCGCTCCGACCGGCCACGTCAGCCTGGCCTTCGCCACCCGCGACGGCCAACGGCTGGCGACGCTCTTCCACTTCACCGTCGGCGACCGGGCCGCGGAGGCCTTCGGCGGCATGACCGATGACGGTGCGGACGCACGCGCGAACTACCTCCTCAAGTGGGCGTCCATCAACGGTTTCAAGGAACGCGGCTTCGCGATTTACGACCTGTGGGGTTTGGCCACCGGCGGGATCGCGCAGTTCAAGGAGGGATTCGGCGGGCGACAGGTCGACTACGTCGGCGCCCGCGACCTCCCTTTGCGAACTGCGGAGGACGCGGCGCTGCGCCTGTTGCTGCCTGCATACGGCATGGCGCAGCGCGCCCGGCTGCGGCTGTCTGGCCGACGGCTTGCTGGCTCGGACGACTGACGATAGGAACCGATGAGATCCACGCTCCGCGCGGGTCTGCAGTACCGACACAAGCAGGGAGGACCCGCGAATGATCGCCACCCATCCCGCAGATGAGAAGAACCTCGACGGTTACGGCTTACCGCCCCTGATGTGGGAGCGCGTCATGGAGAGCCTGGAGAAGACGCGCAGCGCTGAGCCCGGCGATGGGATGGGCACATACTGGGTTGCGACAACCCGCCCGGACGGACGAGCGCACGTGATGCCGGTGGGCATCGTCTGGGATGACGGCAAGTTCTACCTGGTCTCTGGAGCCGGCACGCAGAAGTCGAAGAACCTGGCCCGCGACCCGCATTGCGTGGTCACGGTGTCCGCACCCGGGACGGACATCGTCGTCGAAGGCGAGACGCGGATCATCCGGGACGAGGACGAGCTCAGGCGCATCGCGACGCTGTTCACCGATTGGGGCCCGCAAGTCCGAGACGGAGCGTTTTGGCACGAATACAGCGCCCCCAGCGCCGGTCCACCACCGTGGGACGTCCACGAGATCACGCCGAAAACGGTCTACGCGGTGGCAACCGCCGAGCCCCACGGCGCAACCCGCTGGCGGCTCTGATGATGCCCGCAGCCTCGGTCGACGAGTTTCTGGCGGCCGTCCCCGAACCGCAGCGTGCGGCGTTGGAGGAGCTGCGGCGGGTCATCCGAGCCGCTGCGCCGGACGCCACGGAGCTCATCAACTACGGCGTTCCCATGTTCCGGCTCGCCGGCCGGAATCTCGTGAGCTTCGGCGCGGCGAAGGAACACTGCTCGCTCTACGTGCAGAGCCCGGCCGTGATGGAAGCCCATGCTGCCGACCTGGCGGGCTTCAAGACGAGCAAGGGCTCCGTCAGCTTCACGCCTGACAAGCCGATCCCACCTGACATGGTGACGAAGCTGGTGAAGGCTCGCATCGCCGAGAACGAGAAGGCGCGCCGGAAGGGCCGGTCATGACCATCGCACGGCCGATAGTCATCAAGCCTCGTGACATGCCGCCCCCGCCCGGTCCACCCACGCCCGGCATGGACCGCCGACAGCTGTTCGAGCACGACGATCCATGGGTCGGCTGGCTCGAGACCCAGCCAGGAACCGCCGGCGGTTGGCACCACCACGGCGACCGCGACACGTACGTCTTCTGGACGCGTGGTTCGCTCATCGTCCAGTTCGGCCCCGGCGGTAATGAGGAGATCACGCTCGAGGCCGGCGACGTCGCCTTCATCCCTCCGCAGACCGTCCACCGCGAGATCACAGGTGACGGCGAGCACGGCGAGGCATTCGTGATTCGCATCGGCTCCGGCCCCCAGAACGTGAACGTCGACGGCCCCGACTCGGCGGCGGACCGAACCGGCTAGGCTCCTAGGCGATGCCACCCATCGCCCGTCGCGCCGACGACACCGACCGTCCCGCCTGGGACGCTTTCATCGCCGCCCATCCAGAGGCCGACCTGCTCCAGGCCTGGGCCTGGGGCGAATGCACCGCGCTCGCCAACGAGCCGCCGAGGCGGATCCTGGTCGAGGACGGCGGTCAGATCCGGGGTGTGGCCCAGGCGTTGATGCGTCCCGCCGGCTTTGGCCGGCAGGTGGCGTACGTGCCCCATGGCCCGGTCTGGGATCGATCGGCTCCTGATGCCGACCGGGTCTTCGCCTGGCTCATCCAGGGCCTCCGCACGCTCGCGCGCAAGGAGCGGGCGCTGGTCGTGAAGATGGACCCGCGCGCCGAGGCCGACGACCCGACCGACGTCGCACCCCTCGCCGCGGAGCACAAGCTGGTCCGCGCCCCCGATCTCCAGGCGCCGACCACGCGCATCGTCGACCTCCTGGACGGCGGCGACCAGCTCGAGGCGTCCTGGCACGCCGATGCCCGTCGCCTCTCGAAGCGAGCCGCCCGCGAAGGTACCGAGGTCACAATCTCCCGCGAGCCCGATGAAGCCGGGATCGCGATCCTCCATGGCCTTCTGTCCGATGTCGCCGAGCACGCCGACTTCCGCGTCCGGTCGCCCGAGTTTCTGTCGCGCCTCGCCACCGAGTTCGCGTCCAGCAGCGGCTGGTACCTGGGCATCGCCCGCGTCGACGGCACGCCGATCGCCACCGTGGCATTCCCGCGCGTCGGCGACCGTGCCTACTACCTGTACGGCGCCCTGCTGCGCGACGAGAAGTACAAGCACAACTACGGCTCGCACGCGGTCATGGCGGCGATGCTGAAGGATCTCGCTGCCGATGGCTGCCGCTCGGTCGACATGTGGGGCGTGGTCGAGCCGGACGACCCGGACGCCGATCCCGCCTGGAAGGGCTTCAGCGACTTCAAGCGCACCTTCGGCGGCACCCCGCTCCGGCACCCCGGCCTCTACGACCTGGTGACCGATCAGTTCTGGTACCGCCTTCGGGGGATCCGCGAACGCATTCTGCGGAGGTCCCCTAAATGAAGCTTCAGCTGTCTCAGGTCATCGACCGGCCGCCTGCCGAAGTCTTCAGCTTCATTGCCACCGACCACGTGCGGAACCATCCGCGCTGGGATCCGAAGATGGAGCTCCGTCAGCTGACTGATGGACCGATGGGCGTCGGCACCGTCATCCATCGGCGCCATACCCACTCCGGCTTCCCGCAGGAGGGCACGATGGAGGTCGTCGAGTTCTCACCGCCCCACGTCTTCGGAATGGTGATCCGCGACGGCGGCGTGGAGATGCACTCCCGGATGACGTTCGCGCGTCACGGCCAGAACGCCACCAGCATCACGGCCACCCTGGACGTGCCGTCCATGGACGAACAGATGGACCCTGGACCGATCGAGCAGAGCATGCGCCGCATGAAGGAGCTGATCGAAACCGACTCCTAGGCCGATCGCTGGCAGCGGTCATGCACTGCTCTGCCTGCCACCTAATTGATTGCGCGCGAGGAGACGCCATGGCAGCCACTAAGACAGCCACGCCAACTGCAAAGAACGGCGCCAACAGGAATGGCGCAGCCGCGCCGCACTACGCCAGCCTGGGCAAGGAAGTTCACCGCTTCGGAACAGTGCTGGACCTGCCGATCGGCCTCGAGAAGTCCGTCCGTAAGGAGAGCTGCGCGCTCGTCAACGAGATCCTGGCAGACAGCACGGTCCTCTACGCGCTGTACAAGAAACATCACTGGACGGTCGTCGGGCCGACCTTCTACCAGCTCCACCTCCTCTTCGACAAGCACGCCGGGGAACAGCTGGAGCTTCTCGACGAGCTCGGAGAGCGGGTGCAGATGCTCGGCGGCATCGCCGTCGGGGACCCGCGCCACGCGGCTGAGCTGACGACGATCGAGCGCGCGCCTGATGGCGCCGAGGAGGTTCCGGCCCAGATCACCCGGCTGCTGCAGGCGCACGAGACGATCATCCGCAAGGTGCGTCAGGGGATCGAGACCACCGAGAAGAGCAAGGACTGGGGCACCAACGACCTGCTGATGGGCGACGTCCTGCGGCGCCACGAGATGCAGGTCTGGTTCCTGGCCGAGCACCTGGTCGACCTTCCACTCACCGAGGACTAGGCTCCAGCACGTTCCGAGCGTGCTGCTACCATCAGCACGTGGATCTAGCCCGCCTGCGGGCGGCTCCGGCCGCAGTGGTGTCGCGCATCGCGCGCACGCAGGCTCCGGCGGAGCCGACCCATTCGATCGAAGACGTCGTCGCCGAAGCGCGACGGCATAGGCCGAGCATCAACATCGGCCTGATCGAACGTGCCAACCAGGTGGCCACGCAGGCCCACGAGGGGCAGCAGCGCGCATCGGGCGAGCCGTACATCACGCATCCGGTGGAGGTGGCGTACTACCTCGCCACGCTGGAGATGGACGCGGAGACGCTGGCGGCGGCACTCCTGCATGACGTTCCCGAAGACACGGACATGACCATCCAGGACATCGAGAAGCGCTTCGGGCGCGAGGTGGGCCGGCTGGTCGACGGGGTGACGAAGCTCTCCAAGTTCGGCAGCGCACGATCCATGGAGGAGCAGCAGGCCGAGAACATCCGGAAGATGTTCATGGCCATGGCCGAGGACGTGCGAGTGGTGATCATCAAGCTCGCCGACCGGCTCCACAACATGCGCACGCTTGGCTTCCTCCCCGCCGAGAAGCAGGCGCGCATCGCCCGGCAGTCGATGGAGATCTACGCGCCGCTCGCCCATCGGCTGGGGATGTGGCAGATCAAGTGGGAGCTCGAGGACCTGAGCTTCAAGTACATCGAGCCGGAGCGCTACCGCCAGCTGGTCGAGATGCTGGCCGACCGCCGCAAGGTCCGCGAGAGCTTCATCAACAAGAGCATCGGCATCCTGCGCAAGGAGCTCGGCAAGGTGAACATCGCGGCCGAGATCAGCGGCCGGCCGAAGCACCTCTATTCGATCGCCAAGAAGATGGAGCGCAAGGGCGTCGAGTTCGACGAGATCTACGACGTCAACGCCATCCGGCTGCTCGTCGACGACGTCAAGGACTGCTACGCGGCCCTGGGCGTGGTTCATTCCATCTGGAGGCCGATCCCAGGGCAATTCGACGACTACATCGCCATGCCCAAGGCGAACATGTACCAGAGCCTGCACACCGCCGTCATCGGGCCCGATGCAAAGCCGCTGGAGGTCCAGATCCGGACCAGCCACATGCACGACGTGGCGGAGGCGGGCATTGCCGCACACTGGCGCTACAAGGAAGGCTCACGCGGCGATCGCCGCTACGACGAGAAGCTCGCCTGGGTCCGCCAGCTGATCGACTGGCAGCGCGAGGTGGCCGATGCCACCGAGTTCGTGGAAGGCCTCAAGCTGGAGGTCTTTCAGGACCAGGTCTTCGTCTTCACGCCGAAGGGCGACGTGAAGGACCTGCCGGCCGGCGCCACGCCCCTGGACTTCGCCTACCGCATCCATACCGATGTCGGGCACCGCACCATCGGCGCCAAGGCCAACAACCGGCTGGTGCCGCTGGACTACAAGCTCCGCAACGGCGACATCGTCGAGATCATCACCACCAAGGCCGCCCACGGCCCCTCGCGGGACTGGCTGTCGATCGTCCAGACCAGTGCGGCGCGCGAGAAGATCCGCCAATGGTTCAAGCGCCAGCAGCGCGACGAGAACATCAGCCAGGGCAAGGAGCTTCTCGACCGAGAGCTGCGGCGCGTCGCCCACGAGACCCTGGGATCGGTCTCGTCGGAGAAGCTGGGCGAGATCGCGTCGCAGGCGCACTACAAGGAGCTGGACGACTTCTTCGCCGCCATCGGCTACGGAGCGGTCTCGCCAGGCTCCGTGGTCTCCAAGCTGGAGATCCACGACGACGCGGCCATCACGCTGCCCGAGGTGGCGCCTCCGTCCGTGGCGCCTTCCACCACCGGCGTGCGCGTCAAGGGCGTGGGCGACCTGCTGGTGCGCTTCGCGAACTGCTGTTCGCCGATTCCGGGTGACCCGATCACCGGCTACGTGACCCGTGGCAAGGGCGTGACCATTCACCGCTCCAACTGCCCGTCCGTGCTTTCTGAGAAGGACATCGAGCGGCTGATCGACGTCGACT
>DASSCW010000140.1:0-8066 GCA_035697465.1 Candidatus Limnocylindria bacterium
CCGCCGATCGACGAGGACGACATGGACCTCGCCCAGCTGCGCGCCGAGATGGAGGCCAACGGCCCCGCCTGGACCGAGGTTCTGGAGAACGACATCGACGCGGACGAGAAGCTCACCCGGTACCGGGAAGATGGCTCGACCACCACCGCTCCAAAGGGCATCCGGTTGGCCCAGGCCCTTCACCACGGGACCGATCACCGCAGCCAGATCTGCACCGCGCTGACGCAGCTGGGGATCGAGCCGCCATTCATCGACGTCTGGGACTTCGGCGCGCAGGACGGCAGCGTGACGGAGACTGAGCCAACGACATCGGCCCCCGCCTGAGTCGCTAGCCCGGCTGCTTCCGGAAGAAGCGCGGCGCGCTGACGAGCAGGATCGCGGCGGAGAGGATGCCGACAATCGGGGCGGAGATCATCGGCGGTGGCGGCGGTTGCGCCGGATCCACTCCCGCCACGAGGTAGAAGACGCCGATGCCGGCCGTCCACACGGGCAGGAACCATATCGTCCACCACGCCCAGCGCTCGTTGCGCCGGAACGCGAACCACAGGACGGCGGCCATCAGCCACCCGATCATCACCAGGCTCCAGCCGTTCGCGCGGGTCATGAAGTCGAACATGCGATAGGCCGATGGGCCCTCCGCATCCAGCTCCGCCGGCGTCATGCCGGTCAAGCCCAGCGGAATGCCGACGTCCGCATTCGGCCCGATGATCAGGTCGGTCACTCCGAACAGGACGTACAGGACCGCGATGGCCATCAGCCCCCACCACGCGTGTCGCTCAAGCCACTTCATGAACCCATTCTGAGGCGCACCGGCAGCCCCACGAGCTGCTCAAACGCGATCGATCCGACCCTCATGGGTAGCGACGGAGCTGCCGTCAATCGATATTCGCGTCCTATCATCTGTCCGCTGCCTTGCACACGAACGCTGGCTGGGGCCGATGAACGACCGCGACGCGTACGAGATCCTGCACGTCCACCCGAAGGCACATCCGGGTGTGATCAAGGCCGCGTATCGCTTCCTCGCGGCGCTCTACCACCCAGACAGCAACGACGAGCTTTCCTCCGACCGACGCATGGCCGAGCTGAACGCCGCCTACGACCGCGTGCGGACCGCCGATCGGCGCCAGCTCTACGACAACGAGCTCAAGCGCGGCGGGCCTGGAGCCAGCGTGGTGGTGGCGCCGCCGCCGCGCGCCAGCGCACAGACGCAAGCCGCCACTCCCGGCGTCCTGGACTTCGGGCGCTACCAGGGATGGACCATCGCCGACCTGGCGCGCCAGGATCCCGACTACCTTCGGTGGCTGTCGCGGCACTCATCTGGTGTGCGCTTCCGACACGCGATCGAGGCGGCGCTGGCCAAGACGCCGACCGAGCCGAGCATGTCGGACCGCCTCCGGGGCCCTGGCAAGTCTCGCTAACTGAGGGTTCCATCCGCCCGAATGGTGCGGTGGATGGGTCACTCGACCACGGAACTCCGGACGGCGGGCCCGGGTGGCCCCGGGATGCCCCTTCCCTGGTCATCCGGCCCGGTCGCCGGATCAATCGGCCCATTTAGCTGGCGTCCCGCCGGTTCAGAGGTCCAGTGACCCACATGCTGCAACCCGCAGGTAATCGGCCAGTAATCAGCGGCCCGGACAATGTGCGAATGCCATCCGTTGAACGACTCGCAACCCTTGGGACGAACCGGGGAATGTCGCTCGTGCGTAGGTTCGCGATCGAGGTTCGTGCGGCTCGACTCGCAGCCGGAGTCAGCCAGGCGACGGTGGCCCGATCCATCGGCGTTGCCAAGTCGACTGTCAGCCGACTGGAGGCCGGCCGCCCGCCATTACCCAACTTCGTCACAGCGGCCCGAATGGCCCGGGTCGTGGGTCTGGACCTCTCCATTCGCTGCTTTCCGGCAGCCGGCCAGCTGCGCGACAGCGCGCACGTCGCGCTCATGAGTCGGCTGGTCCAAAGGACCTCGCCCGCGATTGATTGCGCGTTCGAGACGCCGGTCCGCCCCGGCGATCCACGAGCCTGGGACATTCACCTGCGATCAGGCAGCCGCACTGCTGGAGTGGCAGCTGAGACGCGAATCAGGGATCTCCAGGCACTCCTGAGGCGCGAGCACCTGAAGCGTGCGGAGGGCCGCGTCGACCACCTTCTCCTCCTGGTCGCGAATACGAAGCACAACCGGCAAGTGGTGCGTGAGGCCGGCCCGATCCTGGCGAAGGCCATGCCACTGCGGACTCGGGCGGTGCTGGCAGCCCTGAAGCGCGGTGAGCTGCCACCGGCGGATGGCCTCGTCCTGCTTTGAGGGGTGTGTTGCGGGAGGCGGGTCACTGGACCACGGAGCGCCGCAACGACACGCCGCGAGGGGAGCTCAGAGGCCAAATGAACCGCGCCCCGGATCAATCGGCCAAGGAAACCGCCGGTTCCACGGTTCCGTGGTCGAGTGACCCACGGGCCGCAACTCTCAGCGGCGGAGCCGGCTTGCAAGGGGCGTGCTGGCAAGGGGCGTGCATTAGGGTCCCATGAGGGTCGGTGGTACGATCCCCGCACGCCAATCCAACGCAGAACGTAACGAATCGAGGGTTGAGCCACATGTTCAGCCGTGTACGCATCGCGATCCGCTTCTTCTTCATGGGGCTGGCGGTCGGTGTCCTGCTCGCGCCGCGCTCCGGGAAGGAGACCCGGAGGATGGTGCGTGAGCGTGCCGATCGGCTCCTCAACGACCTGCTCGACGCCGCGACGTTGAGCGGGCTGGACCCCGGCATCGCGCCGGAAGAGGAGAGCGGCGAGACCAAGGGCGGGAACGGGAAGTCGCGCAAGACGAGTAGCACCGCCGCCAGCGGGGCGCAGGCCTAGGGCGGTCCGCCGCTGCACAAGGTACGTAGGAGACGGCCGCGTCGAGGAGACGCGGCCGTCGCTGTTTGAGACCGATGCGACCCGGCCGCTGGTGGCGCAGTCGACCCGCGCCACAGACCGACCTGGCCAAGGCACGGGCCGAGATGGTGGGCCGCCAGATCGAGGCGCGTGGCCTGCGCGACCCCGAGCTGCTCCACGCTTTCCGCACGGTACCGCGCGAGCTGTTCGTGCTGTCCGGTTCTCCGTACGGGGACCAGGCGCTGCCGATCGAAGAGGGACAGACGATCTCGCAGCCGTACGTGGTCGCCTTCATGACCGATGCCGGCCGGCCGCGCCGGCCGAGCGGATGGCGTGGCGCGCGCGTGCTGGAAATCGGCACGGGAAGTGGCTACCAGGCCGCCATCCTGGCCGAGCTGGGCGCCGACCTGACCAGCATGGAGCGCCACGCGGAGCTGAGCCGTCGCGCCGGGGAGGCACTGCTCCGCGCCGGGTATCCGGACGTGCAGCTGGTCGTCGGGGATGGGACCCGTGGCTATCCCGAGAACGCGCCGTATGACGCGGTGCTGGTGACGGCCGCCGGTCCATCGGTCCCGCTTCCGTTGCTCGAGCAGCTCAGCACGGAGGGTGGCCGCCTGGTGATGCCGGTCGGGGGCAGGGAACACCAGTGGCTCACGCTGGTGGAGCGTACCGGAGACGATTACGCGAGCAGGCCACTGGAGCCAGTGGTCTTCGTGCCGCTGCTCGGCGAGCATGGGTTCGAAGGACGTTGACAGTGGTCACCACGGGTTGGCACGTCGCGTGCTTACGAATGGTGGTCGGAGGTTGAAAAACCGATGACTCACTCGCATGACTCCGTTGATCCTGTCAACGTGAACGCCCCATCCCACGTAGACGCTCCGGTCGTGGCGGAGGCCAGTCCGCTGGCACCGATTCGCCGCGCGATCTGGCTGCTATTCGGCGTGCTGATCGCACTGATCGGCATCCGAGTCCTGTTCCTGTTGCTGGGAGCGAACGAAGGCAACGTGATCGTTGACGCCATCTACGGCATCACCGACCCGTTCGTCGCGCCGTTCCGCGGCATCTTCAGCTTCGACCACGTGCGGCCGACCGGGAACAGCGTCCTGGACGTCGCGGCTCTCGTCGCGATCGTCGGCTGGACGCTGATCGCGGCGGTGATCAGCGCGATCCTGCGGATCCCGGACCGCACGACCGCCTAACCCAATTCCGGGGGGAGCCGGCTCAGCCGGCATTCAACAGCCGGGCCTGAAGGAGCGGCCGGAACGTTAGTTCCGATGGGGGTGCTGCTCCGTCCAGGCCCGGCTGCTTCATCTCCGGGCCGGTGGATCAGGCGCCGGCGGGCAAACGGAACCAGATCTCTGTTCTGCCTGCGGCCGATCGCGCTCCGACATCTCCGCCGTGTGCCTCGATGATCTGGCGCACGATGGCGAGGCCGATCCCTGCCCCGCCGGTCGCGCGTGTTCGTGATCGATCCACGCGGTGCAACCGCTCCCAGATGAGCGGCAGCTCGGCGCTGGAGATCTCCGGGCCACTGTTGGCGATCGTGCAGCGGATCGTCCGGCCGTCCACCTCCAACCGCACGCCGATGTCGCCGCCGTCGGTCGTATAGCGCGTGGCGTTCTGGACGAGGTTGCCGACCACCTGGCCGATGCCGTCGGGATCGGCAGTGATCGGTGGAAGTCCGTCGTCAGCATCGAAGCTGACCGTGATCGAGCGCGCGGCAAGTTCCGGAGCCACCAGGGCCAGCCCTCGACGGACCACATCGGCGAGGTCGAACTCCGCCCGGGCGCGTTCGCCGACGTCTGCCTCATTGCGAGCAAGGAGGTCGAGCGCCTCCACGAGTCGCGTCAGGCGTTCGATCTCCTCGTGCACGGTCCGCAGCATCTCGGGCGTGGGTTCCACGATCCCTTCAGCGAGAGCCTCCGTGTAACCGCGCAGGCTGGTCAGCGGCGTCCGGAGCTCATGGGCGACGTCCTCGACCAGCGCAGTCCTCAGCTCCTCGACGCGCTGGAGCGTGGCGGCCATCTGGTTGAACTCATGCGCCAGTTCCCGGAGCTCCGTGTCGGACGGCTCTGGAACGCGGGCCGCCAGGTCACCTCCGGCAACCATGCGGGTGGCGCCGGTGAGGCGGGCCAGCGGCCGCAGCACCCGCCGCGCGAGCCACCAGGCCGTGATCCCGCCCAGGACGAGGCCGGCAATCGCGCCGATGATGACCACCCGGCCGATGTACTCGTCCGTCATCGCTCGCGCCTCGGCCTCCGAGCCGACGCCCTCCATCAGCAGGTGGGTGATCTGCTCGGTGCTGAACCAGCGCACCGCGGCGACGATGACGGCTGCGACGATCAGGGACGTCGCAAGCATGGCAACCACAAGGCGAACGCGGAGCGTCCTCATTGCGGTCCCTCGGGCTGACCCTGACTTACTGGCAGGAGGAACCGATATCCCATCGAGCGCACGGTACCGATGAATCGCGGCTGATCCGGACGATCGCCGAGCTTCTTCCTCAGGCGTCCGATATGCACGTCGACCGTTCGATCGACCACCCCGGGATCGTCATCGCCATGGAGCACATCGATGAGCTCATCCCGCGTGAACACTCGTGTCGGTCGGGACATGAGGGCATACAGCAGGCGGAACTCCGACGCCGTGACAGCGATCGCGTGCCCCGCCTGGTCCACGCGCATCGCATTGGGGTCAACGACCATGTCATCCGCGGCCAATGTCGGTTCAGGCTCACCCGCCAGGCGGTGGCGGCGAAGCTGTGCGCGCACGCGCGCCATCAGCTCCCTGGGGCTGAACGGCTTGACCACGTAGTCATCGGCCCCCAGGTCGAGCCCGACCACCTTGTCGGCGTCGCCGCCCCGGGCCGTCAGGAGCAGGATCGGCGTGTCGCCGTCCTCACGCAGCTGGCGGCAGACCTCGAGCCCGTCGAGGCCCGGGAGCATGACGTCGAGCAGCACGAGGTCGCAGCGATTCGCTCGCGCGGCACGCAGGGCGCTCGGTCCGTCGGCGGCCTCAAGGGTGCGATAGCCCTCGCGCGCCAGGTAGAGGCACAGCAGGTCACGGATCTTCGGGTCGTCGTCGACCACCAGCACGCAGGCCGGCGACTGCCGCCGGATCCCGACCGTCATCCTAAGACCCGCGGCAGATTGACCCACAGGTCCCATGCGCCGATGACGACCAGGAGCGCCCCCATGACGACCTGCAGCGGTCGTTCCCAGCGAATCGCCGCGCGGGCGAGCTCGCTGGCCCTGGCCTGCCCGATGACTCCCAGGACGAAGAGCGGGAGCCCGAAGCCCACGCCGAAGGCGCCGAAGAAGGCGAGCTGGCGTGCGGCGTCGCCGAGCGTCAGCGACGCGACGAAGATGCCGATCAGGAATGGCCCGGAGCAGGGGAGGGCGATGGGAGCGAAGAAGAGCCCGTAGACAAACGAGCCGGCCAACGGACCGGCGTTTCCAAGCGCGCGGGGCGACGCCTGGGGCAGCCATGTAAACGGGTTCCTGCCGGCGAGCAGCATGATCCCCAGGCCGATGAGGACGAGGTCGATGATCGGCAACGCCACCCGCAGGACGCTGCCCAGGCTCAGCGAGAGAGCCGCCAGCACGGCACCGATCGCGACCATGCCGATCACCACCCCGAGCCACACGAGGACAGCGGCCACCGCGGGGGACGGTCGAGCGTGCGCGACGGGCACTTCTCCCGCCGCAGCCGTCACTGGCTGCGCGGCGGTCAGGTAGGCAAGGAATCCCGGATAGAGCGGAAGCACACATGGCGTGATGGTCGCGCCGACTCCCGCCGAGAGCGCGATCGCCAGTTCGCCCATCGACTCAGCCGACCCCCAGCTCGCTCAGTAGCTCCTCGGCGCTGCGCGTGCCCTGCCCGAACTCGAGCGGCCTGACCGACCCGTCGGCGTCGATGATGATGAGCGGCGTGGACGGTGGATTCGTCACGGCCACGCCGAAGCGATCCTGCAGGGAGCGGTACAGGTCGACATCGGCCATGGCGAACAGCCAGTCGAAGCCCTCCTGATCGGCGTAAGCGGCCAGGTCCGCGGGCAATTCGGAAAGATCGACGTCGAGCGATACAGAGGCGAACTCGCCGGTCTCGTGCGCGCGCACCACCTCGTGCTGCTGGGCGCGGCAGTTGGTGCACCACACCGCCATCGGCTCCAGCAGGACCGGCCCGGATGACGCAGCCAGCTCGCCGAGCGTAAACGTCTCACCGCTGCGCACGTCCGTGAGTTCCACCGCCAGCAGCGCGTCGGCCGGCTCCGTGGCCGTGGCGGCTGCGGTTGCCGTTTCATCCGCCGACCGTGGCTGGCTGGTGGTCGGTTGCTCGGTGATCGTCGGCTCCGTGGTCGTTGAACCCGTCGTCGCGGAGCCCGAGCACGCGGCGAGTGCCGCCCCCAGGACGATGATCAGGGTGGCGCGCGCGGGTCGGTGCATGGCCTGGAGCCTAGGTTTCATTTGTGACGATCGTGTGACGAGCGGCTCATCGTTACACGGTCGTCACGGAACCGTCATCCGCTGGTTACGGGGTCTTGGCAGGCTGAATCGCCAATGACATCGAACTGGAGGTTGATCATGCGATTGCGCCTTGTTCCGCTGGCGGTGCTCAGCGCGCTGCTGGCTCTCACCGTCGCCGCACCAGTGGCGGGGGCTCGTGAGTTTGGCACCATCTATGTCGACGGCGCCGCCTATCGGACCTTTGGCAATCCGGCGCGCGTCGACCCGGGAACTGGGACCGACCCGATCATCGCGTTCACGAACTTCGACCAGGGTGGCGTGGCGCTGCACGCCCCTGGAGATGGCTCCCATGGTGGTCGCTGGGCGGTGACCATGGCGACCTGGACGGACGTGGCCGATGCCCACCTGGTTACGAGCTACGCGGAAATCCTTGACCTCGCCGAGGCGGGCGAGATCACCCTAGTGAGGAATCCGGACGCCGACTTCCGGTGTCCCATCCTGCCGAACGGCTGACCACGAGCTCGCTCCTCAGGCCGGCGGCACCTCGAGTGCCGCCCGGCCTCGGGGGCGCGCCGCCGAGCGACCGTCACCGTTCGTCGGGCCACGGCGCAGCGCGGCCAGCGCGCCCGCGCGCTGGAGCTCCTCGTCGTACAGCGCCTCAACCCGCCGCACGTGCGCATCCATGCTGAATCGCTCCGCCACGATCGCGTAACCAGCCTCGCCCATGCGCCGCCG
>DASSCW010000141.1:0-3755 GCA_035697465.1 Candidatus Limnocylindria bacterium
GGCAGCAGCATCGGTCTTCGAACTCTGGCTGTCCGAGATGGCGCACCGGATCGCGCAGGCCAAGGCGCCGTCGAGCTGGCGCTATGCGCTGGGCGGGGCTTCGGCGACGTCGTACCACTCACCATCTTCCACGCCGGATCCGCCGCGCAGACGGTCGAGCGGCTTTGCAGGCAGCCGGACGGATGGTTCGAGCGCGGCTGGCCTGCGGAGGCGGCCGATGCGCTTTCGAGCGCGGTGCGGCGCCTTCGCACCGACCATGGCCCGGACCCGGCCGGTTGGGGGTGGGGCACCTTGCGCCAGCTCACCCTCCGGCACCCGGTGGGCGCGCAACCGATGCTGGCCGACACGTTCAACATCGGGCCGGTCCCGATGCCTGGCAATGGCACCACGCCCCTGCAAGCCGCCAGCGGACCGCTGCGGCCGTTCGACAACCCCGGCTACCTGCCGAACACGCGCGCGGTCATCGACCTGGCCGATGTCGAGGCCAGCCGCTGGTCATTGGCCGGCGGCCAATCCGGCAATCCGCGCTCGCCGCATTACCGCGACCTGTTCGAGCTCTGGCTGCGCGGCGAGTCCGTCCCCATCCCATGGTCGGAGGCATCCGTCGCGGCCGCTACGGTCGACACCCTGATCCTGGTAAGGAGGAGCAGCACATGATCGCGAGTTGGTTCCTACGTCTGACGGGTGCCTGCGCAATCCTGCTTGCCTTCGGCCTGGTGTGGCTGCTTGCCTACGTCCTGGTTGAGGCGACCATCGGCCAAGGTGGTGGCTCGATGGTCGACGCATACTGGTTGGGGCGTCTGCCATGGGTAGGGATCGCGGAAACGCTGATCGTGTCGGGAGCGACTGCCACCGCCATCGCAGGTGCGCTGGCGTCGATCATCGGCGGGGGCTGGATACGCCGATTGGCCGTCGTGCCGCCCTTGGGGATCATCGGGCTTTGGTGGCTGCTGGCGATGGCAATCCGCCGAGCAGTGCCATGCGAGACCTGCCCGCCGCCGACGCCCGACCCGTGGGCGTATGCCTACTCCGCCCCCGAAAACGCGCTGCTCTTCCTACTGGTGCCGGCTGTGGCGATCGCGATCATCGCGCTGGCCGCGAAGCCGGCTTCGCGGGCTGCTTACATCTCGCCTTCGTAGGCGGGTTGCGGCATCCGCAGGTCGCGGTCCTTGCGATACCCCATCAGGTAGTCCGCCTGCATCAACGTATGGATCTGCGACGTTCCCTCGTAGATGACCGATCCCTTGCTGTTGCGCAGGTAGCGCTCGACCGGGTACTCGTCGCTGTACCCGTACGCGCCATGCACCTGGATGGCGTCCATTGCCGATGCGACGGCGTGATCGGTGGCGAACCACTTGGCCAGGCTCGTCTCGCGGGTGTTGCGCTCGCCGCGGTTCTTCTTCCAGCCAGCCTTGAAGACCAGCAGGCGGCCCGCCTCGATCCCGGCGTACATCTTCGCGATCATCTGCTTCACCAGCTGGTGCTGGCCGATCTCTGAGCCGAACGCCTTGCGCTCGTGCGCGTACTTGACCGATGCGTCCAGGCACGCCTGCGCGAGGCCGACGCTGCCGGCCGCCACCGTGTAGCGACCCTGGTCAATGGCGCTCATGGCGATGGTGAAGCCCTCGCCCTCCTCACCGACTCGGTTGGCGACCGGCACCTCGCAGTCGTTGAAGTAGAGGATGCCGGTGTTGCCGGCCCGAACACCGAGCTTGCCGTGCAGCGAGTCGGAGCTGAAGCCGGGGAACGATCGCTCGACGATGAAGGCGGTGATTCCCTTGTGGCCGAGCGAGCGGTCGACGGTGGCGAACACCAGGAAGTGGTCGGCGGTATCGGCCAGGCTGATCCAGATCTTGCTGCCGTTGAGCAGGTACCGATCGCCGTCGCGGCGCGCGGTGGTGGCCAGGTTGGCGGCATCCGAGCCGACGCCGGGCTCGGTCAGGCCGAAGGTTGCCAGCTTCTCGCCCCGTGCCTGCGGGACGAGGTAGCGCTGCTTCTGCTGCTCGCTCCCCCACTGCAAGAGCGTCAGGGAGTTGAGGCCCGTGTGGACCGAGAGGATCACGCGGAACGCGGTGTCGGCCCGCTCCATCTCCTCGCAGAGGAGGGCGAACGCGATGTAGTCGAAGCCAGCGCCGCCGTACTTCTCAGGGATCGGCAGGCCGAGGAATCCCTCGGCACCCATCTTCTCGTAGAGCGAGCGGTCGTAGGTGGAGGTCGAGTCGAGCTCGTGGATGCGCGGCAGGATCTCGCGCTCGGCAAAGGCTCGGGCGGTGCGCTGCAGCTCACGCTGCGCATCGGTCAGGGTGAAGTCGATCATGCAATCTCCGGGAGGGAGTCTGGGGGTCCGCGCGATTCTAGCGACTCCCCCCGGACGTCCGCGCGCGGCCGGCGAATTCCGACTCAACTGTCGGTAGTTCGTATTGACTGACCTCTGGGGTTAGGCTAGCCTAACTCTCACAGCCACCAGACAGACCAAGGAGCCCGCATTGGACGTCGGATTTCTGACCACTGGCCTGCTGACCGGCCTCCGCGAGGGAGTCGAGGCGGCGCTCATCGTGAGCATCATCCTCGCTTACCTAGCCAAGACCGGGAACCAACGCCATTTCGGCCGGATATGGGCCGGCACCGGCGCCGCGGTCGTGCTGAGCATCGTGGCCGGCGCGATCCTGTGGATCACCCTGGAGGGGCTGGAGGGCACCGCCGCCCAGATCTTCGAGGGGGTCGCCACCCTGCTGGCCGCCGCGGTCGTGACCTGGATGCTGTTCTGGATGCGCCGCACCGCGTCGAACATCAAGGGGGAGCTGCAGGCCGGCGTCGATCACGCCCTGGTGCAGGGCGGGATCTTCGGCCTCGCCATCCTGGCCTTCACCGCGGTGATCCGCGAGGGCATCGAGACCGCCCTGTTCCTGATGGGGCAGACCAGGGTCGCCGGCACCGAGGCCAGCAGCACGCTCGTCGGCGCCTTCATCGGCCTCGCCATCGCGGTGGCCATCGGATACGGCTTCTACGTCGGAGCCCGGATCATCAACTTGCAGACCTTCTTCCGATGGACCGGCATCGCCCTGATCTTCATCGCCGCTGGGCTCCTCGGTTACGCGGTGCACGAGTTCGTGGAGGCCGGGGTCATCCCGTTCGGCAGCGCGACCGCGTTCGACATCAGCGGGGTGCTGCCCCACAGCGGGGACATCGCGGAGACCGGCCCGATCCTGATCGTAGGCCAGCTGCTGCGGGCGATGTTCGGATACTCCAGCACGCCCGAGTGGGCGACCCTGGTTGCCTGGGCGGCGTACCTGGCGGTGGTCCTGCCGCTCTACCTGCGGCCGCTGAAGGTCCGACCCGCAACGATCACCGGCAGCCAGCCGGCGGTTGGGGCCTAGGCCGGGGCTTCCACGCCTACGAAAGCAAGGACCTGGCGCCACGCGTCCTCCGACTCGTTGGCGAACTCGGTGGCGCGCTGGTCGAAGAAGGAGTGCGGCGCATCCGGGTACACGATGCTGCGGTAATCGATCCCGGCCTCGGTGAGCGCCGCCTCGAAGGCCGCCACTTTCTCGGGTCCGATGCCCCGGTCGGCTCCACCCCAGATCGCCAGGACCGGACACCGGAAGCCGACCGCCAGGTCGACGGGAGCCGCGAAGCCATAGGGGCTCGGGCCGAGCGGCTGTCCATAGAAGCCGATGACTCCTGACAGGCCGATGCCGGCGGCGGCCTGCAGGTAGCTGATGCGCCCGCCCATGCAAAAGCCGACGATGCCCAAT
>DASSCW010000142.1:0-5168 GCA_035697465.1 Candidatus Limnocylindria bacterium
CGAGGGAGCGCTGGCGACCGGCATGTCGAAGGGCGCCATCGAGACCTGGGACCGCCTGGCGGCATTCCTCGCCGAGGGCTGACCCGCGACCCGCGGCCGGGCACTCACCATCGCGTGGGTGGCCCGGCCGCTTCATGCCCCGATCGGCTACCGTCCGCGCATGGCCGCCGAGCCCAGTGTTTCCGTCGCCCGCACCGTCGCGATGGTCGCGCCGGCTGCCGTGGCGATCGCGGTCTTCGGGGTCCTCTACGGAGCGGCAGCTCGACCGTTGATCGGCCCCGAGCTGACGATCCTCTCCTCAATGATCGTCTTCTCGGGCGCGACGCAGTTCACCGTCATCGGGCTGCTCGCCGCCGGCGCCGCCGCTCCGGCCGTGCTGGCGACTGCCGCGATCCTCAACGTCCGGCACCTGATGATGGGCGCGGTGCTGCGCTCATCGCTCGGCCCTTCGCGCCTGAAGCGCGCCCTGCTCGCCTGGTTCCTGCTGGATGAGAGCTTCGGCTTCACCATGCTGGCAGCAGAGCGCGTACCCCAGGGCGCAGAGCGGATCGAGGTCGCCGAGCGCACACTCCTCGTCACGGGCCTGTGCTGCTACGCCGCCTGGCTGCTCGGCACGGGCCTGGGGATCCTGGGGGCCGGCCTGCCGGGACTCGAAGGCGTTGCGGCCGCCGTTTTCCCCGTCCTCTTCATTGCGTTGGCGGCGCTTACCGCGCGCACCCGGAGCGTGACGGTGCGGACAGTCGCGGCCGCCGCGATCACCGCTGTCGTGTGCGTGGTGCTGCCGGACTGGCGCGCCCTGGCGCCGGTCGTGGCTGGCCTCGCCGTGGCCCTTCCAAATGATCCTGGCCCGGCGGAAGCCTCATGAACGGGCTGCTGCTGGCGGCCATCGCGGCGATCACCTACGGCAGCCGCCTCGCGGCGATGGCGATCCTGCCGCGGCCGACCGGCAGACTGGAGCAGGTGCTGGCTCGTGTCACGCCAGCGATTTTCGCCAGCATCGCTACGCTGTCGTTGATCACGGAGCAGCCTGCGCTGGTGGAAGGACCGATCCTGCTGGCCGCCCTCGGCGCGCTGATCGCCGCCCCACGTCGCTCGTTCGCGCTCTGCCTGGTTGCCGGGGTACTCGGCTACTTCGCCGGTGAGGCGATCGCCTCGGCAATGAGGTGAGTGGCGCACCGATGCGGTAGCTGGGTCACTGGACCACGGAGCCACTGAATCGCGGGCATGGCGAGGGTCTTCCAGGCCGATTGATCCGCACCCCGCATCATGCGGCCACGGAGCTCCGGTCGCGCGTCTCCTGGTCGACCCTATTGTCGGTTCCGTGGTCGAGTGACCCACCAGCTGCAACCCACCGGCACAAAGCCGTCGGACGTGTCGTCAGCTCGCGATCTCGCCCGCCATGACGATCGGCAGGGTGGGGGAGTCGACGCGCTCCGATTCGACCGTCACCGCGAAGGTGCCGAACCCGGCCAGGTCCTCCTCGACGGGGATCACGGCGACTGCCACACCGCTCGGACGGAAGGTGCCCACGTCGACCGGCTCGCCGTCGGCGCCGATCAGCCACAGCTCGTAGAGCTTGTCCGCGTCCAGCGCGGTGACGTCGGCGACCACGAAGGCAGCGCCGCTTCCCGGTGTATCGACCACGTAGCCGCGCCCGGCGTCGCCCTCGACGCGATAGGCGACCTCGCCGCCGGCAATCGCGTCGGCCACTGCCCGCAGCGCCCGATCCCGCTCGCTCAGCTGCCCGGAAAGGGACACGCCCCACGCCCCGAAGGCCAGGGCGGCCACGACCGCCGCGACGGCCACCGGGCGTGCGAGCTGCGGCGACAGCCAGTCGAGCCAGCCACGCCGAGCGGGCTGCGCGGGCGCCTCTCCGCGGGCGACCTGTGGCTCGGCGGTGCGAGACGCCTGGCCGATGCTCTCCATCAATCGGTCGCGCAGGCCGGCGCTCGGCTGGATCGGCTCCAGCCCGGCGGCCAGCACCGCGTCGGCGCCCAACAGCGAGCGGAGCTCTGCGTGCGGCTCTGCGCAGGTCCCGAGATGCTCGCGCGCGGCGCGCGCCTCTTCAGCGTCCACGGCACCGAGCGCCAGCGCGCCAGCCAGCTCGTCCACGTCGCGGCAGTCGTAGCGGGGCGTCATCGGTCCGTTCGCTCCTGCGAGACGGACTCGGGCTGCACCGACAGAGGCGCGGCATCGGTCAGGCTCAGGGTGTCGCGCAGCTTGGCCAGCGCCAGACGCAGGCGGCCGTTGGCCGTGCCCTGCGGGACGCCGGTGAGGACGGCGATCTCGCGGTAGGTGCGGCCACCGAAGTAGGCCAGTTCGACCGCCTCGCGCTGCTCGACCGGCAGTTGCTCCAGGGCGGTGTGGAGCTCGGCGGCGGAACGTCGCTCAACAGCTGCCTCCCAGGTCGGGTTGGGGCTGGTGCGGAGCAGCGACTGCTCATCGGCGTCGCCGACCTCGATGCTCGGGCGTGTCCCCCGCAGCCGGTCGATGGCCCTGTTTCGGACGATCGTTAGCAGCCACGATCGCAGGCTGCCGCGTGACGGATCGAAGCGATCGATCTTCTGCCACACCGCCACGTACGCATCGTGCACCAGGTCCTCCGCCAGCTCCCGATCCGACACGACGCGCACGGCGACCGCCATCGCGACCGATGCGTATCGGTCGTAAAGCGCGCCGAGCGCCTCGCGGTCACCGGACCGGAGTCGTTCTGCAAGCAGCTGGTCGTCGATCGGCTGAGCTGAATCGGTCATGGATGCGGCTCGCGGCCGTCAACCGCCGCTCCCGGAAGGGGAACGCAGCCGAGCGTTCGTCGTATCACGGCCATTACGCGGTGCGAAGGATATCGGTCCGTCATCGGTCAGATCCAGCACCAGCCGTCGGGAGGTGGGCCGGAGCTGATCTCGTCGTCGGGCAGCGCGAGCGTGTCGGCGCCGGGCCGGTCGCAATCGGCCAGCCAGATCCGGCTGCGCCAGTCGTCCGGCTGCAGCGGCAGGGCGGCCAGTATCGGGAAGAAGAACGCGAACAGCGCGATCACACCGATGCCGGTGATGCCCGCCACGACACGCGCGGGGACGGAGCGCCAGGCCCAGGCCAAGAGCACCCCAAGGGCCGCGTACATGAACGGGAGCGCCGGCAGCAGGTACCAGAGGAAGACCTGGCTGCGCGATCCCTGCAGGATCAGCCACGGCAGGTAGGTCGCGAACGCCGCGACGACCAGCACGGCCGCCGGTCCGCCGATCTGCCAGCCCCGTCGCGCCCATGTCACAGCCAATGCCAGGAGACCGAGCGCGGCCGCCAGCCAGGCGAGCGGGCTGCCGATCGCCAGGATCTCGCGGTACGTGCCGCCGCTGTCTTCGAAGAAGTACGCGACCGGGCGCTTGAGGAGCAGCCACGACCAGGGTGGGGACTCGTATGGATGGCTCCCCGATAGGCCGGTGTGGAAGGTGAGCATCGCCTGCTGGTGATCCCATACCCCTCGCCAGAAGGTGCCCTCCTGCCATGGCAGGCCGATGACTTCACCCGGCATCCGTCCGATGTATGCCGCCAGGTAGACGGCGATCGGCACCAGCCCGAGCAGCAGGAAGGTGCGCAGGCCCTCCTCGCGCAGTGCCAGCCACGCGGCCCGCGACAGCGAACGATGCCGTCCGTCCTCTTCGCTCCAGCGCCGTGCGGCGATCTCCCAGGCCATGACCAGCGGGATGACGGCCAGCGCGATGTAAAGCCCTGACCACTTCACCGCCACGGCCGCCCCCAGCGCCACCCCCGCCAGCAGGCGCCACGGCCTGTCGAGGGCGAGCAGCGACAGGTAGCCGCTCGGCGTGCGGTCCCACGGCGGTGCCTTAGGGCGATCGCGGTCGAGCACCGCGAACAGAACGGCCGCGATCACGAACAGGGTGATGAAGACGTCAAGCATCCCGATGCGCGACTGGACGACGTGCAGGAAGTCGCTGGCCAGCAGCGCCGCGGCGGCGAACGCCCCGAGCGTGCGTCCGGGCTGCGACACATCGCGCAGGAGGTGGCGCACCAGGATGAACAGCAGCGCGACGGAGACCGTGCCGAGCACCGCGGCCGATACCCGCCAGCCGAACTCCTCGTAGCCGAAGATCTTGATCCCGGCGCCGATGAGCCAGTTCCCCAGGGGCGGGTGCGCGCGGCTGGCCAGCTCGTCGATGCCGCACTCGGCTGTGCCGATGACGTAGCGACATGCGTTGCGGGCATAGAAGATCTCGTCGAACACGAAGCCGAGTGGCCGGTTCAGGGCGGGCAGGCGCACAAACGCCGCCCCCGCGGTCACCGTCAGGAGCGCAAGCCAATCGAATCGCGACCAGCCCGGCCGACGGTCGATTCCGCAACCTCCTCGACGTGGTGCTGAGCGCCCAAATCCTAGCGGCCGCTGCAAGCGACCCGGACATTCGGTGTTTTCGGCCCGTTGTGATGCGCGGATGGCCCTGCGCCGTACCGGAAACGACGTGCGGCAGGCGTCGTTTTCGGCTTGCCGCGATGTGCTAAGACAGTCGTGGCGATTGCGCATTTGCGCCGTCACCGGCTAGGAGGAGGGTCTGCCCCCATGGGTCTCAACCGAACCGTCGCGGCGATATTCGGAGTCGTTTACCTGGTCGCGGGAGTTGCCGGCTTCATCACGAACACAAGCCCGCTCTTCGGCCTCTTCCCCGTCAACATGCTGCACAACATCGTGCACGTCGTGCTTGGCGCCATCCTGCTGTGGGGGATGATGAATGCGGCCTCGGCGATACTTGCCAACCGCTGGGTTGGCGTGCTGCTGCTGGTCCTTGGGGTCGTCGGCATCTTCGCCGGAACCTCTCTCGACGACCTGGTGCCGCTTGGCGGCAACGATGTCTTCCTGCACCTTGGAACGGGCATCGTCCTGCTGGGCGCCAGCCTGATGGGCAGCCGCGACACGGCCACCGTATAGGGCCTTCCCGACACGCGACAGGAGCCCGGCCGATTGGCCGGGCTCCTTCCAGTTCTTGGGGGGCTTCTAGTCGAGCATCTCCCTGACCCGTCCGGGACCGATCCGTGCCAGCTCCTGGCCGCAGGTCAACGCCCTGGGACGTGCGGGGTCGCTGAACCAGACGATGAAGCGGTAGTCGTCCGAGATCGACGCCAGCCGATCCCGCGCGTACTCGTCATCCGGATGCAGCCAG
>DASSCW010000143.1:0-4758 GCA_035697465.1 Candidatus Limnocylindria bacterium
AGCGGCAGCTCGACGTGGACGCCCTTCGGGACGTAGATGAAGCTCCCGCCGCTCCACCCCGCGGTGTTCAGCGCCGCCAGCTTGTTGTCATTGGCCGGGATGATCGTGCCGAAGTACTCGCGGAAGAGCTCCTCGTGCTCCTTCAGGGCCTGATCGGTGCCCATGAAGATGACGCCCTGCGCCTCGAGCTCAGAGCGGATGTTGTGGTAGACGACTTCCGAGTCGTACTGACCGCCAACCCCGGCGAGGTACTTCTTCTCCGCCTCGGGGATGCCGAGCCGGTCGTAAGTGCGCCGGATGTAGTCCGGCACATCGTCCCAGCTCTGCACCGACTTGCCGGTGCCGGTGACGTAGTAATAGATGTCCTGGAAGTCGATGCCGGTCATGTCGCCGCCCCATGTGGGCAGCGGCCGCGACTCGAAGTGGCGATACGCCTTCAGCCGGAGCTTGGTCATCCACTCCGGCTCGTCCTTGATGCGGCTGATCTCGGCGACGACCTCGGCGCTCAGTCCCTTCTTGAAGACGGGCAGGGGCTGCTCGCTGTCGTGCCAGCCGTACTTGTAGCTATCGGGGACCTGCTTGAGCGCCGGGTTTGGAAGGGCCATCGTTCCTCGTGTGTAATCCCGACTCATATGGTCGGTTTTGCTCCTGCATTGTGCCCGATGCGGGCTCCCCGGTCAACGCGAGCGGCCGCGCTGCTGCCTCTTAACCGACGTTCCAGCCCGTGGGTCACTGGACCACGGAGAGCCTCATCTGCGGGGCTCCTTGGCGAGATTCCCGGCCTGCGGATCGAATGACCACGGAACATTGCCTGTTGATCGGTTCGTTGGTCGAGTGACCCGGTGGCCGCAACCCGACGGGTCTAGGGCACGCCCGCGGAGGGAATCCTGTTGCGTTCAACGAAAGCCTTCAGCTCGGCGGCGGCCGGCCGCTGCTCCACGAAACTGCGCGCTTCTTCGACCGGCACCGCCGCGTCCATCACGGCCAACTGCGTGACCGACCCTCCGACCACGTATGCGATCACGCCCGGATAGCTGACGATCTTGTCCCAGGTCGGCGCCCAGCCGACCACGTCCAGCTTGGCACCCGCGAACTCGGAGAAGACCCACGGCGCGCGACGCGCCGGCAGCGGCTCAGCCAGGATCGACAGCGCGGCCCGCTCACCGGATTCCCGCGCCGCGTGCCAGTGCTCCACGCGCGCCCCGGTCGCCGGACGCGCCACGTCGCCGGCAGCCAGCACCCCCTCGGCCGAGCTGCGGCCGCCGTCATCGACCACGATCCCGTCATCGACCGTCAGGCCGGCGGCGGTCGCGAGCTCCGTCCGGGGCGTCACTCCCACGCCGGCGACGATCAGGTCCGCGGACAGCCGCTCACCAACGAGGCTCACTCCGTCGGGACGCACCGACTCGCAGGCGGCGCCGAGACGGAGCTCCACGCCGGCAGCGGCCAACCGTTCGGCAGCCCAGCTGCTCACCTCAGGACCCAGGAGTCCGCCCCACAGCGCGTCAGCCACCTCGACGACGGTGGTCGCCACCCCGCGGGCGGCCAGCGAGCCGGCCACCTCGACCCCGATGAACCCACCGCCGATCACTACCGCCCGCGTGCCCTCCATGGCCCGTCCGCGGATCGCCACCGAATCGGGCAGCGTCCGCAGCAGGAGGGCGTGCTCCGCGCCCGGGATGCGAGGCCGCCGCGGCGCAGCTCCGGTGGCGATCAGGCAATGGCCATAGGTCAGAGAGGAGCCGTCGCCCAGCGTCACCTTGCGGCTCTCGGTGTCGAGCGCAGTGACCGGTGTGCTGAGCAGCAGCTCGACTCGCTGGCGCTCGTACCAGGCCACTGGTTCGGCCAGCACCAGCTCGGCGGGCAGGTCCGCCTGGAGCAGCTCCTTGGACAGTGGCGGCCGGTTGTACGGCGGGTCAGCCTCGTCGCTGACGATCAGGATTGAGCCCGCGTACCCACGGCGACGAAGCGTTCGGGCGCACCTCGCGGCGGCCACGCCGCCGCCGACCAGCAGCACGTCGATCGATCGCGGCTCCATCGGGCCTAGACCAGGGAGCCCGGGAAGAGCGCCCGTGGCTCCCCCACCTCCGCTCGCAGCTGGTCGGGCGACAGCTGCTCTCGCAGCAGGCGCGCAAAGCCCGCCGACTGTCCTTGCGCCTCCAGCCATGGAGCGATGAGCCGTCGTCCTGCGGCATAGGTGAAGGAATATGCCCCCCAGACCGGGTCGCGCAGGCCGCGCATGTCGTGCTCCACGCGCGCGTCCGTGCGCAGCGCTCGTTCGGCGAGGGCGGCGCGCACCTCCGACTCGGGCAGGCCGACCTGGTGCAGCGCCAGCGCCGCGTCACAGGTCAGGTCCCGCAGCAGGTCGCGTGCGCCCGCGACCAGCACCTCCCGCTCCACGTCCTCCGGCGAGATCTCCAGGTGCAGTTCTCGCACCTGGTCGCGCAGCGTGGCGCCCAGCTCCTGGTCGGTCAGGACCACGCCACGGGCCACGTCGGCCAGCCCCTCGCTGATCGTGGTTTCCGGCGTGAAGAGGCAGACCATGGCCGCCTCACCGAGGTCGCGCTCCTGCCAGAGCGTCGACTCCTTGGTCGAGCGTTCCGCGTGGTGCCCCGGATACGTCTCGTGGGCAGCCAGGTAGACGGCCGCGCCGAGTGTGACCGGAAAATCGATGTTCAGCTCGATGCGCGTCCGCCCGCTCCCGAGGAACCAGGCCGCCGCGCCCCACCCCTTGTCGCGCACGGCAACGACGTCGAGCGCCTCCCCGTCCGGCAAGCCCAGGTCCCGCCGCGTCCGGTCACGCAGGGTCCGGGCAAGGTGCTCCACCGCCGGAACCAGCCGATCGGGAGGAACGCGCACGGCGGCATCGTGGTCCGCCAGGCGACTGCGCAGCGAGCCGCCGGGCGGCAGGAGCTCATCCAGCAGGTCGTGGGCGCGCTGCACCTCCGCCTCCGGCGTCTCCGCCACGGAAACGTCGAACAGCACCTCGACCAGGTCGGCGAAGGCGATCTCCTCGCCGTCGAGCCGCCGGATGAGGCCGCTCATCGCGCTCAGCTGGGCGAGCAGCCACGTGCGGCGGCGAGCCGAGGCAGGCTCGTCGGTCGTGAGCGACGCACAGGCCTCGTGGAGTGCGACGGCCTCGACGTGCAGCTCGACGAGCGGCGCCGGCTTCTCACCCGCGATCACCTCCTGGAGTTCGGGCGACCCGATCCAGAAATCGATGTATTCGGGCACGTGCCTGCCGATCCGCAGGGCGAGCGCCTGGTAGCGCCGACCGATCTCGTCCACGGGCGCATCCTACCGGCCCGCTTCATTGACAGGACCGGTGCGCATCGGTACCGTCCGGCCAGATCAAGGTAACCGCGAACCCGCAGACGAAAGGAGCGAGCCCGATGACTGTCGTCACCTGTGCGCGCCCTCGACTGCCAGGGGACCGATCCCGGCCCTGACCGACCAACCGTCGGATCCCGGTTCGCGACGGGCGCGCTCCACCCGCCCACCTTCCCGTTCCTCGAGTGGAGATACGCCCTTGACCACCGTTCATGACGGCGCGGCCACGGCCGCACCGCCGGCGCTCCTGCCGGGCCTGATCCTGCGCGCGCGGAGTGGCTTCTACTCCGTTCTGACCAACGACGGCCGAATGCTTGAGGCACAGCTTCGTGGCGTGCTCAAGAAGGACCGCCAGCCGACTGACCTGGCGGTGATCGGCGATCGCGTCCGCGTCTCGCTGCTCGGCGAGACGCAGGCCAATATCGAGCTGGTCGAGCCCAGATCTTCGAAGTTCAGCCGCCGCCAGCCAGGGCCGCGCGGGGTCTGGAAGGAAGACATGCTGGTCGCCAACGTCGACCAGGTGCTCGTCGTCTTCGCCTGCGCGGATCCGATGCCGCATCTGCGCATGCTGGATCGCTTCCTGGTGGTCGCGGAGCACAACGAGGTCCCTGCCGTGGTGGTCGCCAACAAGGTCGATCTGGTCGGACTGCAGCGCGCTCGCGACACCTTCGGCGTCTACGACCGCATCGGCTACGAGGTCCACTACGTCTCGGCCCGCGAAGGCATCGGCCTCGAGGAGTTGGCGGATCGCCTGGCGGGGCGCACGAGTGTCGTGGCGGGGCCGTCCGGCGTCGGGAAGTCGACGCTCCTGAACGCGGTCCAGCCCGGACTCCGCATCGCCACCGGTGACGTCAGCGAGGCGCTGCACAAGGGTCGCCACACGACGACCAGCGCCGAGCTGCACCCGCTGAGCGGCGCGGGCGGCGGATACGTGGCCGACACGCCCGGTCTGCGCGAGCTCGGGCTGTGGCAGGTGCCGCCGGAGGAGCTGCCATGGTGCTTCCCGGAGTTCGTGCGGCACCTGGGCGGCTGCGCGTTCAACGACTGCAGCCACCTCCACGAGCCGCGATGCGCGGTTCGCGGCGCGGTCGAGGACGGGGCTATCCCGCCGGAGCGCTACGACTCGTATCGAAGGCTGCTCCTGAACGAGGACTAGCGACGGAACAGCAACAGGCGGGCGGGACCCACGCGTCCTGAAGGTGACGGCACGCATGTGGCCGCTGAGGGCCAGGCCGGAGAGGCCAGGCCCGCGTGGTGGGGCATGCGTCCAGCTGACAGGAGGCAACCCCATGCTTCGCATCGCCCGCGTCGTCCTCGCCCTGATCACGTTGGCACTGCTGGCCGCGGTGCCGGCCACCGCGTCCGCCCAGATCGAGGATTGGCAGCGCGTCGTTCGCTCGCGGCACGCCAGCGCCGTGTTCACGCAGG